>CALGZA010000073.1 GCA_937934595.1 uncultured Verrucomicrobiales bacterium
CGTTGAGTTTATCCTTTTTGAAGTCATGAAAGACATCTGATAGACCATCAAAGCTTTTACGCATATCAACAGGAGGAACGATGAATCGAATTTTTATAGCTTTTGAAGATTAATTAATCATAGCCGGTGAGACTATGGCAATTTTGAATTTTGACTAGTAGCCCAATTTAAAGATGCTTTCAATGCCTCACATCATAAGCAATATATCTAACAGTAAAAAACAAAAAAAGGCGCTCCTTGACGGAACACCTTTAAAGTTTTGTAAATAAGTCTAAGAGGACTATCTAGAGTATAATTCAACAACAAGCTGAACATTTACTCCGTGATCCATATCTTCCTCCTCAGGAATACGAGCCACTGTTCCAGCCATCGCATCTCTATCGAGAGTAAGCCACTCTTTAAGCGGAACCGCCTGAGTTAAATCAAGAGCGCGAAGTCCGAGTTGCTGTGAAGCTGCTCTATCTCTCACTTTGATGACATCACCTGGCTTGCACTGATAGGAAGCAATATCCGTCTTTGTGCCATTCACTGTGATGTGACCATGATTAACCATCTGACGTGCAGCTGAACGTGTGTTGCCTAGACCTAGTCTATAACATACATTATCAAGACGTGTCTCTAGTAGCTGAACGATAGTATCACCTGTAACTCCACGCCTACGGGCAGCTTCTTGGTAGTAACCACGGAACTGCTTCTCAAGCACTCCGTATTGAAAACGCAACTTCTGCTTCTCGCCTAGAGCAACTGAATACTCAGACTTCTTCTTACGTCCAGCACGGAATCCATGCTGTCCCGGAGGAAAGTTTCTGCGCTCTAATGCCTTTGATGGTCCAAAGAGTGCTACTCCGAACCTACGACTGATCTTATCTTTTGGGCCAATATAACGTGCCATAATTTAAAAATTGTTTATTGTTTGTTGTTGGTAATGAATTATACGCGACGAGCCTTCTTAGGACGACAACCATTATGCGGAATAGCAGTAACGTCATTTATCTTAGAAATCTCAAGACCTAGCCCCTGCGCTGCTCGCACTGCTGACTCACGCCCTGCTCCTGGTCCCTTAACACGGACTTCAACAGTCTTCAGACCGTGAGACATCGCCTGGCGACATGCGTCTTGGGATACTACCTGTGCTGCATAAGCTGTACTCTTACGAGAACCCTTAAAGCCCATCTTACCAGCAGATGACCAACCTATAGAATTACCTCTAGCGTCAGTTACACTAACTAGTGTATTATTGAAAGTAGCTGTTACATGAACTATACCTGTAACTATATTCTTACTACCTTTAGCTTTGTGAATCTTTACTGCCTCTTCCTCTCCACCTGCGATTTCAGCGAAAATATCTTTTTTCTTCTCGTCTTTCTTAGGTGTTTCAACAGCTGGAGTTTCCTCAGCTTTAGTCTCTACTGCAGGAACCTCTGTCTCTGCCGTAACCGGTGCTACCACTTCTTCACTCTTCTCCGGAGCTTCAGCGACTTCATTCTTAATTTCTTCAGACATTATATTAAATGATCTATAGTTATAGGTTTACTTCTTGCTTGGTGCAGAAACTGAACGCTTCTTACCTTTTCTCGTGCGTGCGTTTGTCTTAGTGCGCTGACCTCTAACAGGAAGCCCTCGCTTGTGACATTGGCCACGGTAGCAGTTTATGGATTGAAGACGCTTCAAGTTACCCTGAAGTTCACGACGAAGGTCACCTTCAATGATGAACTCCTCTTGAGTAATCACTGACGCGATCTTCACTAGTTGTTCTTCTGAAAGCTTGCCTGTACGGATATCTGGATTCACACCTGCATGATCTAAGATCTTAGCAGAACGTGTTGTCCCAATACCGTAAATATACTGGAGAGAAGCTTCTATACGCTTCTCATTTGGAATTTCTATTCCGAAAATACGTGCCATAATGATACTCTATTTTTCGTGGTTAATAACTGTGCTCCGCAGATTGTTTATGCGCACTGTGCGCAAAGCGGGACGCGTCATGTATCAAATAATAACTAATTTGCAAGCGATTTGTGGCTTTTTTCTGAATTACCAATAAACATAACCAAAATAATAGCACAAAATGAAATACCTCAAGAAATTCTCACCCCATCCATCTAGGCCTGCATTATCCAGTTATAATAAATCAAGAAAATCCATGTAGAAAGACAGAAGGCAGGAGTCCAGAGAGACACTCAATTAACTTATCACCCATTTATTACTACTAAATTGATCTACCGATAAAAATCAACTCTACTTCAAAAATAAAAAATCCTTAACCCGACCATGTGTCCATCTTAAATGTGAAACTAATAGTATACAAACTACGGCAAGATTAACCCCACCAATATCCACTTTAAGGACAAACCAAATCAACAAGCAGAATAAACTAACATCTTCGCCTCATCCAAAAAAGACTCACCCCGAGCACCATTAATAAACCAGCCGAAGGCTCTGGCACAATTGCCTCAGCACTAAATGCATCCGCATTATAAGCAAAAAATGGTGGGTCCGCCTCATTTGGTAACGTCACAACCAGTCGTTTCGCAGTTTCAAAATCACTCTGACTCATGCCAGCAAAATCAGAAAACTCCATACTAAAACCCTGCACATTTTGATTCGAACTAGTCTGACTGCCACCATTATTAGAATTCGTGCCCATATTAAACCTATCGTTCCTCACACGGGCTATGTTACCCCCTAAGTTTTCAGGAGCACTGTGTGAACCCAAGCTCATACCGTTAGCATCAAAAAACTCATAAACTAACTGGTTACTGCTAGGCGCCGCCATATTAAAGTAAAACAAATCAGGTATCCCATCTCCCATTGTTGAACTATCTACATTAGAGAGATCAAACACAAACTGACCTCCTACATTATTAGCAAAAGTGGACAACCCTAAACCGTTTATACCATCTGTAAGATACGGGATAGCATCAGATTTACTAGGCACTGTACCTGGAGTCGCAGGAGCATAAATACCCCCAACAAAAGCACTACTGTTGCCATCTTCAGACGCACCCTGACCAGCGTTCGTTGACTCAGCAACACTAGGAATAAAAGCAGTATAGTTCGCTCCTGTATAAGAAACTGTATTCGCATCTAAGACAGCATCGTTCACACCCGTTGAATACCACACTCTCGCACTACCAGGACCATTATCCACAGAAAATGCTAACAAGTTGTGCGCTGTATCAGGACGTGATGATACATTATTTAAGTTTAAATTACTTTGTTCAGATGTAAAATAACCATTCCAATCACTTTTCAACCCAGTAATAGGGGTCGCTGCATAAGAGAATGCAACACCTAGAGTCATGACAACACTGGCAAACAATGTTGGGAGCTTTGAATATACCATGTATATAATAAAAAACTAATCTCTTTGTTTAGTAAAGATAAAAATACTACTAGCAATAAAGATAAATAACTGACTTTGTTTACCAATACATCACACAGCCTCTACACAACATCTCGTGTTAGTATAATGACATGCCGCAAACACATAAAAACCAGCCCAAGCAACCTTGAGCTGGCAACAATGATCTTCTCCAGAAAAACAAGTCCATGACACCCTTTCCAGAAAACCCCATAAGAGACTACTCTACCGATCAACTCGTGCTGAACCTCCACCAACTAATTTAGCAACTTCCTCCTTAGTCACCATCGTTGTATCTCCGGGCGTAGTCATAGCCAATACACCATGAGCAGCACCATATTCAACCGCCACAGCCGGCTCATTAAATTCCATAAAACCATAAATCAAACCAGACGCAAATGAATCACCCCCACCTACACGATCAAAAATCTCACAATGCTCACGATTTACTGACGGATAAAACTCGCCATCATGCCATAGTAAAGCTCCCCAGTCGTTATCTGACGCAGTATGAACCTCACGTAAAGTCGTCGCAGTAGCCTTAAAGTTAGGATACTCAGCCACAGCCTTCTTTATCATATTCTTAAATGAATCTAACTCCAAACCAGTGATATTCTCTTCATCCACCCCCTCTACCTCAAAACCCAAACAAGCTGTAAAATCCTCCTCATTTCCAATCATCACATCCACATACTTCGCTATCTCGCGATTCACCTCCTGCGCTTTCGACTGCCCTCCTATCGACTTCCATAAAGATGGACGATAATTCAAATCATAAGACACCACTGTCCCATATTTTTTAGCAATCTTACACGCCTCAATAGTCAACCTTGCATTACCCTCAGATAGCGCCGCAAATATACCACCCGTGTGAAACCACCTCACTCCTAAAGTTCCGAAAATATGATCAAAATCAAAATCATCAATCGTAAGCTGTGATGCAGCAGTATGCCCCCTATCAGAAGTACCCTTCGCCGCTCGCAACCCAAATCCGCGCTCAGTAAAGTTCAAACCATTTCGTGCCGCAACCCCCAAACCATCAAATTCCTCCCATTTAATAAACTGCGTATCCACACCACCCTGAAGAACCAAATCCTCCAGCAACCGACCCACCTCATTATCAACAAACCCTGTAAGAACTCCTGCACGCTTACCAAAACAACGTCGCAATCCACGTGCAACATTATACTCACCCCCTCCCTCGAATGCCTGAAACTGACGCGTAGTCCTCACTCGCCCATCACCCGGATCAAGGCGGAGCATGATTTCACCCATTGAAATAATATCGTATTGGCAGTCTTCTGCAGATTTAATGTTAAGCATAATATGTAGTTGTTTAGTTTTGAAAAATATAGATTAAAAAAATCGAAAAAAGGCACTAGATTACTCCATTCGCACAGAGAACATCATCCCCACCATCAAAAAAATGAATTAAATTATGCAATGACCGGTTCGCCTGCCGCTGAACTGACTCATGTGTCCTCGAAGCTATATGAGCCGTAATAATACAATTAGGAGCATGCAACAAAGGATGATCCCCAGCAGGTGGCTCAGCATCTAAAACATCAGCAGCAAATCCAGCTATCTTACCAGACTCCAGTCCAGCAGCTATATCCACAGAATTAACCACCTCACCTCGCGCACAATTAATTATCCAAACTCCATCCTTTAAACGCTCGATCTGAGACGCATTAATCAAATCTCTAGTATCTGGCGTCAACGCACAATGCAAAGAAACTATATCAGCCATCTCTATCACCTCCTGCGCAGAACTCCCCTGCCTGATACCATGTTGCTCCGCAAAATCACTATCAAAGGTTCTATTGTAAGCCACAACATCCATACCAAAAGCCTTAGCTCGGATAGCCACCTCTTTACCTATACGCCCCATACCTATTATACCAAGCGTCTTCCCCATAATCTCATTTCCCACAGGCTTCTTCCAGCCACCTACCCACTTACCATCACGAACATCATTCGCATTCGTCTGAATCTGCTTACATAATGATAACATAAAACCAATAGCATGCTCAGCAACAGTCGTATGATTCACACCAGGCGTATAACACACAGGAATACCCTTCTCAGTAGCATAAGCCACATCTATCTTGTCCAGACCAATCCCATACTTAGAAATACACTGCAACCTTGGCAAACTCTTATCCAGAACCGCAGGAGTCAAAGCATCGTCACCACACAAAAAAGCATCAAACTCACCAGCCAACTCCAACATCCTCTCCTCACTCAGTGGCCCTCGTTCACGCACCAATTCCCAACCCTGTGCATTCAAAAGCTCTTGATGACTTCCCGGCGTATCCTGAAAACTTGTCGTTGTTAGTAAAACTCTCTTGCTCATAATATCTCTTAGTTGCTTGGCTTCTTAAATCATGCCGCATACATTGACCACCAAAAAAACAAAATCACATCCACACAATAAACAAAAAATTAAAAATGGAGCGGGTGAAGAGATTCGAACTCTCGACATTGACCTTGGCAAGGTCACGCTCTACCACTGAGCTACACCCGCATTCATTTTTATAGGCTAGTAAAACCAACCATATTTGCAAGCAATGGAGCGGGTGAAGAGATTCGAACTCTCGACATTGACCTTGGCAAGGTCACGCTCTACCACTGAGCTACACCCGCATTCATTAACTTGTATTTCGCCCCAAAACATAACGCTAATTTAATACCGCTTGAGCCTAAGACGATGCGTTTTCTACATGATCTGATGAGATCAGCAAGCATTTTTTATCAAAAAATCGTATTTACAAGCTCCCACCAACATCTAACCTCCACGCGTGGACAAACTCACCGAAATAATTAATCACAAGCTAATAGAAGTAGAATCAATCATCCCACGCACAGCAAAACTACGCGCTGCTGCACTGGAAAGAAATGAATTCAAAGGATTTAGATCAGCCCTAGACCTAGGTCCTGACAGACTCGCTGTCATAGCAGAAGTCAAAAAAGCATCCCCCTCAGCAGGAATCATAGACCCCAATTTTGACCCAGTACGTCAAGCCACCATGTACTTCAAAGGCGGAGCCAACTGCATGTCCATACTCACCGATGAACATTTTTTCAAAGGCCACCTATCCTACCTATCCCAAATCGCTCGTAAATCCCCCATCCCATGCCTCAGAAAAGATTTCATTATCCATGAAGCCCAAATCTACGAAGCAGTCATCGCGGGAGCAGACGCCGTCCTCCTCATCGCAGCTGCAATGAACGCTGATAAACTCAAAAAACTCTACAACATCGCAAGAGACTTCCAAATGGACGTCCTACTAGAAGTCCACAACCTCCCAGAAATGGAAACAGCTCTAGACATCGGTGCTGACCTCATAGGAATTAACAACAGAAACCTTAAAACCTTCACCACAGACCTAGGTATAACAGAAAAACTCGTAGACGAAGTCCCAGACGACGTCATTCTAGTAAGCGAATCAGGAATAAAATCAACCACAGATGCACAACGCGTTCTCAACGCAGGCGCAAATGCAGTACTCGTCGGAGAGACACTCATGCGTGCTCACACACCAGCAGAAGAAATTCACGCATACCTTGACCTAAGAGCAGCCCAAGATGAGCCCCAACCATCAGACCCCAACACCATAGAAATTTAACTTTCAACGCAACTTATCCACATCATCGATGTTTATGATTATAATAACATCGAACCATGGCTCCTCTGAAAAAATCAACTAAAAACTCAACCGATGAAGCTAACAACATCAATGTTGAGCTAATGCTTCGTGTGAAAAATGGAGGAAAAGATGCCGAAATCGCCTTTCAAAAACTCATAGAACTTCACCAAAATGCAGTCATTGGAACCATAGCCAAAATGCTAGGCAATCACTCAGAAGCAGAAGACATAGCCCAGCAAGTCTTCATCCGCCTCTGGAAAAGCGCATCCCGATACAAAGTCAAAGCCAAATTCACAACCTTCCTATACACCATTACCAGAAACCTCGTCTTCAACGAAACCAAACGAAAACAAAGAAAAAAAGAACACTCCCTAGAAGAGCAAGAAGAAAACACCTTCACCCAAATCAAAGACGACATCCACAACTCCCCAGACCAAAAAATCCTCCAAGCTGAACTAAAAAGCCACGTCGATAAAGCCATACACAACCTCCCAGAAAAACAACGCCTCGCCGTCATCTTAAGACGATATGAAAACATGCCTTACGAGGAAATAGCAGATGTGCTAGAGTTATCTATTCCCGCCGTAAAGAGCCAGCTATTCAGAGCCAGAGGAGCTCTTCGTGAATCACTCAGCTACTACCTTACACAATCATGAAAACGCTTAAATTAATTATCACCACCATCATCGCCTCGCATATAATCACCACAGCCGAGCCTAAACCCCGCGCCGTCAAAATCATAGACAACCTCAATGAACCAGTATTCCTCACAGCCCCAACTACATCATCAGATGCACTCTACATACTAGAAAAAAATGGCCGCATCATGATATACGACAGAAAAACAAAAAAAATCAGACCCCGCCCATTCCTTGACATACGCCACCAAATAAATATCAAAATGAACGAGCAAGGACTCCTAGGCATGGCATTTTCACCCACATACCATACTGACAAAAGATTCTACCTCTACTACACTAACACAAAAGGCGACACACAAATATCCCGCTTCACCACGCATAAAAAATCAGCCCAACCATCTGAAGAAAAGCTCATCACCGTCCCACAAGACTTTAGAAACCACAATGGAGGATGGATCGGATTCGGACCAGACAAACTCCTCTACATCGCACTCGGTGACGGAGGAGCCGGAAATGACCCCAAACACAGAGCCCAAGACCTCACCAGCCTACTAGGAAAAATCCTCCGTATCGACGTCTCAACAAAAACTGGCTACAGTACCCCAAAAAGCAACCCATTCACTTCTCAAGCACCTAAACGAAAAGAAATATACGCATTCGGACTCAGAAACCCATGGCGATGCACTTGGGATAAAAAAACCAACATATTCTACATAGCTGACGTCGGCCAAAACAACTGGGAAGAAATCAACGCAGTCACACAAGATAAACTCAAAGCTGCAAACTTCGGCTGGAGAAACAGAGAAGCCACTCACGCCAATCCAAACCAAAACATTACAAACAAAAAACCAAAATCCGCCATAGACCCCATCCACGAATACGACCACTCACAAGGCAAATCCATCACAGGCGGATACGTATACAGAGGGAAAATAAAATCAATCCAAGGGCACTACTTCTTCGCAGACTGGATCTCTAACAAAATCTGGAGTATCAAATACAACGGTAACAAAATCACATCCAAAAAAAACTGGACCCACACATTCGCTCAACGCGGCAGGCCCATCACAAACATTTCTTCATTCGCCACAGACCCACAAGGAGAACTCTATATCATTAGCCATCAAGGCTCTATATACTCCATCAAAAAATAATGCATTTTATTTTCACTTTAAAGTGACCAAATTCTGATTTCGCCTGTCTATAGCAGTGTAAGTGAAAAAAAATCATTCACACTAACATAAACAATAACAACATCCCTATGTTTGAAATCTACCAAAGCGAAAAAACCAATAAATTCCACTTCAGACTCAAAGCAGCAAACGGACAAGTCGTACTGACCGGTCAAGCATTCAAAGACAAAGAAAGCTGCGAAAACGGAGTAGAATCACTACTCATCAACGGTGCTGACGAAAACCGCTACGAAGTTCAAGAAGCACTCGACGGAAGAAAATACTTCGTCATCAGATCAGAACAAGGACAGATCATCGCTCAAAGCCAAATGTACAAATCAGAAAGTGGCATCAAAAATGGCATCATGTCAGTAGGTAATAACATCGCAGACTCACGCATGAAAAGCCTCTGCTAAAAATAAATCTTAAATCACCCCTCAAAACAAACCTCCCTCATCACCTCCTAAACACCTCCCCCCTCCCAGTAAAAAATCCCGTCACACTATCCAGTGTCACGGGATTTTTCTTTCAACCAACTACCAAAACGCTATTTTTTACAAACTCTTTACAATCAAAATCAATCAACCAATGTAGTGTGACTATAATCATATGAATCCCACAACTATATTAGTAGCAGAAGACGATCCCGCCGTCAGACAAGGCGTAGTAGACGCCCTCACTTTTTCAGGCTACCATGTCATGGCAGCCGAAGACGGCAAGCAGGCCATGAACTACGCGCTATCCACCCAGTATAACCTCCTACTTCTAGACCTTGTCATGCCACATCACAGTGGATTTGAAGTACTTGAAGCATTGAAAAGAAATAGACCAGGCCAACCCGTAATCATACTATCTGCACGCGGTGAAGAAGCAGACAGATGCAAAGGCCTCAAAATGGGCGCAGATGACTACATAGTTAAACCATTCAGCGTCAGAGAGCTACTTGCCAGAGTAGACGCAGTACTTCGCAGAAGCAACGAACGCGCACCTAGCGTTGACGAATTCCAATTCACCAAAGGAACCGCCAGCTTCTCACGCAGAGAAATCTTATACTCAGATGAAAAAACTAAAACAGAACTCTCAGAAAAAGAATCAGAACTTCTGCTCTATCTAGTCACAAACTCAGGCAGAGCCATAGCCAGAGAAGAAATCCTCAGACAAGTCTGGAACCTAGACCCAAAAGGCGTTAACACACGCACCATCGACATGCACGTCGCACACCTCAGATCCAAACTCAAAGACGATGACCAATCCATCCTCCAAACCGTTAGAGGCAAAGGTTACATGATAGCCTCATAATCAAATGAACAAAACATCTACCATCTGGATCATTGCAGCACTCTGCGTCACCGTCGTTCTTACCGCTTTCGGAGTCATTACACACAGAATGGTTCAGAAAAATACCCAGCACTCCCAGCAGATCGTTGACGCACACAGAGAAGGCCGCATCAGACTCGCCATGTGGCGCCTAGACACACTTGCTGCATCAATAATCGCAGATGAAGATGAAAGATCAGTTCTTGAATTCACGAACCCTGAACTAAACAACAGCAACACCCAAAACACACCTATCGTTAACGGCTTTTACTACAAAACCCCAGACACAGCCAACCTATACTGGAACATAGAACCTAACAAATCTCAGCCCATTAATTCCCCTCAAGTATACGGCAAAAAATACCTCATAAACAACAAAATCAACACAAAAAACAACGACAAAAACCTCCAACAACTCAATCAACTCAAAACCCTATTACAAGCCACAACACAACCCCCTGCTCTCACCCAAAACCATCAATACAGCAATCAAGCTATCATGTGCGCAGCTGCAGATGTCTCACTCGGCAACTGGGCCGCAAATAAACAAGAACAAAAAAAGACCCAAGACAAACAAGACTTCAGCTACAACTCCTACTCCCAAACATCAAAAAACAAACAAGCCATTAACGTAAAACTTAACGCACCAGCTGAACAACGCAAACTAACACGTGCAGACAAGGGCGTCAGAAAAAAAGCACTTAGCAGAATATCAGGAGTTAAAAATAATACCAAATGGTCTGCAAGCCTCGAACAATCTCAGCAAGAAGCCACCCCATCCCTAAAACAACTTAATCAAGCACCCGCGCAGCCCTTCTCCACCCCATTCAGCCCTATATGGCTAGACGATGAACTCATGCTCGTAAGAAAAGCTAGCCTAGCCAACAACGAATCCGTTCAAGGTATCTGGTTAAACAAACAATCACTCATCAAAAAATTACTCTCAGAAATACAAGACCTCTTCCCAAACGCCAAACTCATACCTGTAAAACAAGACATAGCCAGTATACTACAAGGCAAAAAAAACAAAGGAGACGACACCACACTTCTAAGCATCCCTCTTCGACTCATCCACAATGACCTAGCCCTTATCAAAGCACAGCCAGTAGACATAATCCGCGGCCCTATTGGCCTCGCTTGGATAGGCGCTATACTAGCCATCATAGCCTCCTACTTCACTCTAAAAAGTGTCCTCACCATGGCCGAACGCAGAGCATCATTCGTCTCATCAGTCACTCATGAACTCCGCACACCACTCACCACCTTCAGACTCTATTCAGACCTACTATCATCAGGCATGGTCAAAGACACTGAAAAACAACAAATATACCTAAATACACTAAAACACGAATCAGAAAGACTCTCCCACCTAATAGACAACGTCCTGTCATACTCCCAAATAGAACGTGGTAGCGCAAAAGCAAAAATTGAAACCATCTCTCTCTACCAGTTCATTCAACGTATCGAACCACGCCTCAATGAAAGAGCTAAAGATGACAACATGTTTGTAAACACCGTCTTCTCAGACAGCTCATCAGACCAGAAACTATACATCGACGTTACAGCTGTCGAACAAATCATATTCAACCTCGTTGACAACGCCTGCAAATACGCATCAGCTCAAGAACATGGCAGAGAAA
Organism: uncultured Verrucomicrobiales bacterium; assembly: GCA_937934595.1. Classification (GTDB taxonomy): domain Bacteria; phylum Verrucomicrobiota; class Verrucomicrobiia; order Verrucomicrobiales; family Akkermansiaceae; genus Rubritalea. Next base: position 11,785 of record CALGZA010000073.1, read on the forward strand.
TAACCCTCCTCGCCGAAGTCAAAAACAAAAAAGTAAGCATTCAAATCTGTGACCAAGGAAACGGCATCGCACGCTCAGAACAAAAGCGCCTATTCAAACCCTTCCACAAATCAGCATTTGAAGCAGCTCACACCAAACCAGGTGTCGGTCTAGGCCTAGCTCTATGTAAACGCCTCGCAAAGGCTATGAAAGGTGACCTTACCATAGCAAAACAAAATAAAACCAAAGGCGCCTGCTTCCTACTCAGACTCCCCATTAATCACTAAGTTAACAGCTCTTTCACTATCTCCTTCCACTCATCAATAAAGCTCACACTACTCTTAGGCACTCTCTTATCTACCTTCAAATACCAATACTTAGCATTCGCTAAATCTCCCTCCTGCCTATGCAGCGAGGCATGTATCCATGTAGAAGCAGGCTCAGGTAGCTTCTCTACAAACTCATGAGCCTCATCCCATCGGCCTAATCCAGCCAAATACAAACAACGCTCAGTCTCATTCGTGAAAATCGGCTTCGTCTCCGTCTCCACTGCCTCAATCATATCTTTTGCTCTCATAATTATCAATTCTAGTTTAGGTTCATTTAAAAGTTAAAATTAAAGTGAATCACCAATGCACACCACTATATAAACTTCAGAGCCTTCCCAACGGCATCCAGTGTCTCATCAATATCACCCACACTATGAGCTACACTTATAAAACCCGTCTCATAAGGACTCGGTGCAAAATACACACCATCATCTAACAAAGCCCAGAAAAAACGCTTAAACGCATCCATATCTGCCGCCTTCACATCATCCACATTCACAATCTCCCTATCAGTAAAAAATAAACAAAACATAGAACCCACTCGGTTCATCTGATAATTCAAACCGTGCTCCTTAAGGAGCCCTCTTATCCCATCCTCTAACCGAGCACCCAAAAGCTCCAGCTGGTCCCAGCCCTTCGCCTTCTCCATCTCCTTAAGCTGCCTCAAGCCCGCAGCCATAGCCAGCGGATTCCCACTCAAGGTCCCAGCCTGATACACCGGCCCATCCGGCGCCAAAAAATTCATAATCTCAGCCTTACCACCAAATGCCCCAACAGGCAAACCACCACCTATAACCTTTCCCATACAAGTCAAATCAGGCGTTACCCCCATTAACTCCTGCACCCCACCTCTCGCCACTCGAAAGCCAGTCATCACCTCATCAAAAATCAACACCGCACCATAACGACTCGTTATCTCTCTCAAAAAAGCCAAATAACCCTCCCGTGGCATCACCAAACCAGCATTCGCTGGAATCGGCTCCAAAATAATCGCCGCAACATCATCCCCAACAGCATTAAAAACCTCCTCAACAGCATCAGGCTTATTAAAAGGAACCGTTATCGTATGCTTCGCAAAATCATCAGGCACCCCAGCACTATCAGGCTCACCATGCGTCAGCGCTCCAGAACCCGCAGAAACCAACAAATGATCAACATGCCCATGATAACAACCCTCAAACTTAATCACCTTATCACGTCCAGTATAACCGCGTGCCAACCGAATCGCAGACATCGTAGCCTCAGTTCCAGAATTCACCATCCTCACCTTCTCCACACTAGGCACCCAGTCCACAATAGTCTGCGCCATCTCTATCTCCCACGGATTAGGCGTCCCAAAAGAAACACCATCCTTAGCCACCTCATGTAGCGTCTGTGTTATCACAATAGGAGCATGACCCAAAATCGCTGGCCCCCACGTCCCTATGTAATCAATATAAGTCTTACCATCAACATCAGTAATACGGCTACCATGCGCACGCCTCACAAAAAACGGATCACCATCCACATTTTTAAAAGCCCTCACTGGAGAGTTCACTCCACCCGGGATGATTTCTTTTGCCTTAGCAAATAACTTCTGAGAAATAGGACCAATCATTTTCTGATATACTTTAAGTTGAGTTTATACAGTTAACACGTTATGAAATAAAATTCAAGATAACTATACCGCACCACCTAGCCCCGTTAACCACAGAAGTCAACAAGAGTCACAAAACCAATCAAAAATCAGAAACAAAAAAAATACCCTTCGCCAAATAAATGACAGAGGGCATTAAGAAGAGTACTCCCATCAGGATTCGAACCTGAGACCTACGGATTAGAAATCCGTTGCTCTATCCAGCTGAGCTATGGGAGCTTTTTTACCCTTCGGTGCGAATGTGTTAAGCCCCATCAAGACAACATGCAAGGCGATTTTCACAAATTTTCACATTTTTCAACTCACAAGATAAACTCCCACCACAAACACACCAACCTACACAACACAAAATAAGCCAAAAAAGAACCAACCCACCACTCCAATAACACCAACAGCAATACTAACTAAAAATCACCCAAAGAATCCACCTACCCACATTTACGAAGCAGTAACACCCCCCCCCACCTCATCCAACAAAACCTTCCTCAAACAATCAACCACATAAGCCATCTCACCCAACTTAAAATAAAACGGCGGCGTAAACGCCAAAATATTTCCATCTCTCCCATCCGCCAACATAATCACACCCTCAGCAAGCATCCGGCTCAGAACCCTCCCAGCAACATCACCTGCAGGAGAACTATCCACATGCCGTAACTCCATCCCTATCATCAGCCCCCTACCTCGCACCTCATAAACCAAAGGAGAATCAACATCGCTCAGCATCGCCATCAGCTCCTCACCCTGCTTCAGCACATCCGCAGCTAATGAACTCTCCCTATGTATCCCTAAAGCCGCCACAGCCATCGCACAGCCAACAGGATTCCCAAGATAAGTACTAGTATGTAACGCCTCACCCGTCGAGACCGGCCACTTATCCATCACCTCAGACCTCCCCACACAAGCAGAAATAGGATAACCCCCACTCAGAGCCTTCCCTAAACATATCAAATCCGGATATACCCCATCCCACTCACACGCAAACAACCTCCCAGTCCTATTAAAACCACTATAAATCTCATCAAAAATAAGCACCACACCATGCTCATCACACCAATCCCTTAATACCTGCAAAAAACCCCCAGCAGGAACCACCTTCCCACCTCTACCCTGAATAGGCTCCACCAATAACGCCCCAAAATGCGCAGCATCCAGCCCATCTAAATCCACCCTAAGCCTCGCCAAATCAACTTCATCACAAGGATACCCTAACTCCACCCTAACCTCAGCTAACTGAGAATCAAAAGGCACCCTAAACTTATCAAAACCACTCCCTAAAAGCGCCCCATACCCTAAACCATGATAACCATTCTCAAAACAAATCACCCCAGGCCTCCCCGTTGCTATCAGCGCCGTCTTCAACGCAGTCTCCACAGCCTCAGAACCAGAATTAGACAACACCGTCTTACCCCTCCCCAGCCCCCACCTCTCATAGCTCAGCTCAGACAACAACCTACAAACCTCTACCTTCAGCTCAGTCGGATGAACATCTCCCATCGCATGAATCAACTTCTCAGACTGATCCCTCATCACCTCAGTTAATGAAACAGCACCATGACCTAACCCAGCCACCCCAAAAGCACTAGTCAGATCAAGATACCTATTCCCATCCGCATCCCACACATTCGTTCCAGATGCTCGCTCCCAGAAAATAGGCCAGTCAGAAGCCGTATAAGTCACATTATGACTCTCATACTCACCCAACCTCTCAGCCAACTCTAGCGACCTAGGCCCGGGAACAGCCGTTACTAACTTCGGTAACATAACCCCATACTACTTCGCTAAAGCAGCCAATAACTTATCATGAATACCACCAAAGCCACCATTACTCAAAACCGCTACTACATCTCCAGGCCTAGCCTCAGTCGCCACATGACTAACTATATCATTCACCTGATCAATAAACCATGCCTCAGTCCCATGCGCCTTTATATCAGACACCAACTGCCTTGGATCCAACCTATCATGCTCATCCACACGCTCCGGATCAGGCACCCCAGCCACCACAGCCCTATCCGCCCTAGACAATGCATCCGCCAAAGGAACCTGAAATATCTTCCTCCGCGTCGTATTAGACCGTGGCTCAAATAACACCCACAAATTCTCCGCTGGATAACGCTGCCTCAGAGCATCAATAGCCAAATCAATCGCTGTAGGATGATGCGCAAAATCATCTATCACCTTCACTCCACCAGCTTCACCCTTCAGCTCCTGCCTTCTCGCTATTCCAGAAAAACCCATTAAACCCTCTCGGATCTCATCTGGCGTCAAACCAGAAAACAAAGCAGCACTCACAGCCATAGACGCATTCCTAACATTAAACTCACCAGACATCGGCACCGTATATCGCTCACCACTTAAACTAAAACTACTCAGATCACCCTCATAAACTACATCCTCAATCAAAATATCATTCATCTCACCCAGACCCACACGCTGAACAGGCGCCGGCGAACCCTCAGCAACATCACGGCAATTCGGATCATCACCATTAATAAACGCCATTCCATTCGATGGAACAACCTTCAACAAACGCTCAAATGTAAGCTTAATCTCATCAATATTATCGTAAATATCCGCATGATCAAACTCAATATTATTCATGATCACCACCTCAGGCAAATAATGCAAAAACTTAGAACGCTTATCAAAAAACGCAGTGTCATACTCATCACCCTCTAAAACTGTAAACTCACTATCCGTAAAACGAGCACCCTTACCAAGATTACTCGGAATACCTCCAATCATGTGACTAGGATTCCTACCAGCAGACTCCAAAATCCAAGCCAGCATAGAAGTCGTCGTCGTCTTCCCATGTGTCCCAGACACAACCAAATTTCGCTTACCCCTCAAAAAATTATCCTTAAGTATCTCCGGCAGTGAACAATACAAAAGCTTACGGTTCAGCGCCTCCTCAGCCTCAGGATTCCCACGAGATATCGCATTCCCTATTACTATCACATCCGTATCAGCAGGAATATGCTCCGCCTTATAACCAGATGAAATCTCCACCCCCTGCTCCTCCAGAAATGTAGACATCGGAGGATACACATTCCTATCAGAACCAGTCACATGATAACCCTTAGCCTTCATCGCAGCTGCTACAGACCCCATCGCCGTCCCACAGACGCCCACAAAATGAAAATTATTTTTTTTACTCATCTAAAATATCGTTATTTACAGTTTCTCTAAAATTTTGGAGCAGACACCATTCCGTTATCCACCTCATCTTGACGCTTTGATAGAATATTATCGGCCATTTCCCTAACCATTTTTTCAAGAATTAATCGAAGATGACTCCCCCGCCTATAATCCGCTGGCGCTATATGCTTAACCCGGTTCGCATGCGCACACATCTGAAAGCACTTATCAAAGCTCCTATTACTCTCATCCTCAGGGTTATAAACCGCTATTGACCGCCCACCATTCCTCTGCATCACCGTAAAACATGGCACATCAGTAGGACCATCACCCACATAAACCATGTTCTCAAACGGCACAGGCCTCACCCCATCAGGCATATGATCATTCACATCATCATCATGCTCCAGCAGCCCCTTATTGATACGGAAAAGAAACTGAGTCTTCGTAGTATGAGATATCGCACGCTTAGGAAAACTAATAACACCATGCTCATCCTCCCCAAACTCACAACCATAAATCTTCTTAAAATACTTCGCCAACCTACTCCCATCAATCAACGCCTTCAAACCAGATGACACTATGTAATGCTCAATCTTTATCCCAGCAGACCTATGTAAATCACTCAAACAAATCCCCTCAAGCTCATCAAACATCCCAGGCAAACCAGGAAAAAAACTAAGCCCACCACCCAGCTCCGTCAAACGCTCATTCGAAACCCCATCCATCGCAAGATAATCCAACAAACACTTCAAATAAGCCAACTCCCCATCCCACTTATGCTCCCTCACTAGAACATCACACCTATTCCAAAAAGACTCCGGATTTATCCCAAACTCCGGAAACAAAACATCATCCTGCATATAACTAGGACTCAGAGTCTGATCATAGTCATATACAAGCGCAATGGTAGATTGGGGAATAGCCATAGTGATTAAGTAAGAAAAGCATACTCAACTCATATCTTACAGAGAAGCTATTTCACAAAAAATATAAACAACCATCACCAATGTATTCACCATGTATTTATAAAAAACTCACAAAAAAATAGCTGAAAAACAACCTGACTCACTAAAAAACAAAGTGTCTTAGACAAAAAAAATCAAACGACTGATTAACAAAACCAAAAACCAGCAACAACTCACCCCAAACCTATAATGTATATACATTAGAGATCGTAAAAAACACCTAATCGCACGCACAAAAAACAGAAAAAAAGACCCTAATAACTAAAAATGAGAAACTTACAACTTGTAATCTTTTTTTTCGGGGTGATAACAGCTTCTGATCATTAATTTTTGAGATGCATGATCATCAAGCGCACACTCAAACAAATAAAAATAAATACATTACATAATCTTTCCACATAACTCCAGCCCACAAAGGTTAATTTAATGAAAAAAAATTAACTTAAAACTACTCATAAACTCAGTATGAAAAAAAATAATCCTACAGCCACCAGAGCACTCAAATCACTCCACCCGCTATTCGCATCTATCATACTCACCCTTACTCTAACTCTCTCATCAAACCAAGCATCAGCACAGGTCGAATACGGAAATGGTAACCCCTGGCAGCAACGTGCCACCCACGGACCAGACGCGGAAGTACCTGGCTGGTATTACAACCTCGGAGTCACCGGACTCAGAGCGGAACTCGTATCAGACCAACCAAAAGCACTCGTCATTCGCCACATTTTCAATAACACTCCAGGAGCTAACATCATCAAAGTTGGAGATATCATCACTGGCGCTGGCGGTAAAGCCTTCGTAAACCCACACCGTAACGGATACGGAGAAGCCGTCTTCGGAGGTCACGGACCAGTCTCAGAAATGGCTCAAGCCCTTGAAGAATGCCAAGGACCTAACGGTAACGGACAACTTCAACTAGAACTCATCCGCAACGGCTCAAAAATGAACGTTAACCTCCAAATAGGTAAAACTTACGGCACATACTCACCTACATACCCTTTCAACTGCCCAAAATCACAAAAAATTCTAGACGAACTCCTAGAATACATTGTCTCACAACAAGCTGATAACGGATCATTCGGTGACCCTGTCCAAAATACCTTCTCCACACTAGCTCTCCTAGGTAGCGGTGATAGTAAATACATACCAGCTATTGAAAAAAACCTAACCTACATTATTGAAATCATCGGAGACGGAAGAGAACGCGGCCTTGTCAACTGGGAATACATGGGCGCTGCCATTACACTAAGTGAGTATTACCTCATCACTAAAAAAGACTGGGTCATCCCCCATCTTAATAAAATGCACACCCTCATCAAAAACTCACAATACATGAACGTCTCCCAAATCGATCCCAAGGTCATGGAAACCCACCCAGATGACTTCCCTCGTACAGATCAAGAAAAAATCGGAGGATGGGGGCAAAACACAGGATTCGAAGGCTACGGACCCATCTCCATGATCACAGCCCAAGGAGCTCTATCATACACTCTCTTACAACGTTGCGGTATAGAAATAGACAAAAACAGACTAAACGCTGCATACGAATTCCTCAAAAGAGGCACCGCTGCCAACGGCTACGTCTGGTACGAAGACAAACTAGGTGGAGGCCCTACCAACTGGGCCGACATGGGCCGAACTGGCGCTTCAGGCATCGCTAACTTCCTCAGCCCATTCCCTACAGACTTAACCAGAAACCAAGCCATCATGAACTCTAACGTCATTGGCACTCACCCAGAAAGCTTCCCAGACACTCACGGATCACCAATAATGGGCATGGCATACGCAGCTCTCGCAGCTAATACTAACCCACTGAATTTCCGTAAACTCATGGATTCTAACCGCTGGTGGTTTACCATGGCTCAGTGTAACGATGAAACATTCTACTTTCAACCAAACCGTGACAACGCCGGCTACGGTTCAGACGCCAGAATGACAGCATCTTGCGTAGTAGCATTCATATACACCATCAAAAACAAAAACCTTATTATCACAGGCAGAACAAATGCAACCAATCCCACAGACCCAGTAATTCCTCCAAGCTCTAACGGACTAACAGCCGAGTTCTTTGACTTCAACTCAAACTTAACGCAACTCCCTGACCTCACAGACAAAACTCCAGACCTCGTCCGTGTAGACGCCACCATAAACTACCAAAGCACAAATGCACAATGGGAAGGTCTCCCTACTTCAATGATTGACTCATTCGCATCCAGACACACCGGACTTATCGAAATCAAACAATCAGGAAACTACACATTCTATCTCAGCTCTGATGACGGCTCTAAACTCTGGATTAAAGACCAACTCACCATTGACAATGACGGGGTTCACGGCATGGTAGAATTATCCTCCACCATATTCCTCACAGCCGGATTCCACCCCATCAGAGTAGAATTCTTCGAAAATTCTGGTGGCGCAGGATTAACCCTAAAGTGGGCCGGCCCCAGTATTCCTAAACAAATCATAGCCTCTACATCCCTCTCTCAAGGCCCAAACAGCGAAGGCGGTAACTTCATACCAGGACTCTGGTACGGAACAGTAGCCGGAAATATCAACACTACTGACCCAAACCCAAAAACCACTATTACAACCACACTAGCTGAAACAGAAGACTCCATCAATGACGACACCACAGAAATCTACACAGGCCAGATTTTCGATGCTGACGGCAACATATCCTTCTCAGAATTTATCGATGATAATACACGCCTCTACATCGACGGTACCCTCGTCCTTACTGATGACCAATGGTGGGTAAGAAAAAGCACAAACAACCTAAAACTCACTCCAGGCTGGCATGACTTTGAACTCCGCATCTCAAACGGTCACGGCGGCTCTGGCCCAGTTGAAAAACCCGGATTCGCATTTGACCCAGACGGAGGAACTAACTGGATTCATCCAGCTGACCCAGGTAATGGAACCTTATTCAGAACTACTAGCAACATAAACAGCGCACCAGCTAAAACGATTAAGCTAGCAGACCTTAAACTCCAAGCTCACGCAACCATCGGAACACTAGGACAATATAACCTATCTCACCAGTCACTTGGTGAAGAACTAGACAATACCACCTACTATGAATGGTCCACTGACTTGAAAAACTGGCAGAAATTAGACGGCACATCAGTCTCAAGAGACGGAACCTCAGTAAGCAAAAATGTCACCATCTCAAACAACAAAGTGAACATCTCAGCCAATTCAAATAGCAACCTACCCAAAATATTCTTCCGAGCTGGAAACAACAACCTAACTGAGTAATGCCATATAGTGACTCAAATCAGTCATACAACGGAGTAGTTTTTGCTTCTACCATAGAATAATACCATTTGAACCGTTAGAATGGATTGATAGCACAACAAGATAGCAAGAATAGCAAAGCAAAAGGAAAGCGAATAGTAGACTATGCAACTTACGATTAACGAAGCTAATCTTGAAATATTGTTGTGCACTTCAAAAAATCAGCTCTGCTGCTGTTCCCAAATGTATTAAAACTACTATCAACCCAGAATAACTGTGAAAATGGTAGAAGAAGTCAATGATGCGGCCACAATAATTGTGGAATCACCCATATACTAAAAAAAACGCCCGCATCCACTCTCATTATGTAACACCTCCTAAAATACCTAATCCAATAACCAACATAACCCATCCCTCCACACCAATAAAAGGGAACACCTACTCTATAAATGAGAAATGAGAACGGTAATTAACTCATTCACTCAAAGTAGGCAACAACATCCCTTCAGCATCCAAGCCATCAAGATCATCAGGCATATCAAAAGGTATCATATTCGGGTCAATATGCTGCTTATACTGATCTTTAGCATGAATACCATGTAACCTACCAGGATAAGCATACTGATCCATCAACTCCCCCTTATAATACAATTCCACTACATGACCAAAATACCGCCTCTCTCCAAACAAATGAACATCAGCTAACTCCAATTTAGGCATCGTATACACAGCTTCCACGCTCTCCTCAACTCCTCCTACCCAGTCCGCCACACCCGTAACCCATCGCTTCGCTATATTTCGCTCTCGCTGCTTCGGAACCGGCTCAACAAACTTATTATCCACTATATCATAGAAAAAAATACGCACCTCCACCCTCGCAGGCTCCACCTCTCGCTCCGTTAACTTCCTTATCGGAACAACAACACGAGCAGTCAACTTATTAACACTCAACCTCTTAACCACATTACCCAAACTAAAAGGCACCACATCAGGCGCATCCTGCACCCCATTCGCTATCTTATCTGTCGCTATATCATAATAAGCACCCACCTCAGGCCCCAGCGCAAACAGCTTATCATACTCATCACCAGCACGCTCCCAATTCCTCATATCCTCAAAAATTAACGCGCGCCTATACATAATTGCAGGCTCAACAGCATCCAAAACCTCAGCCTCCTCCAGCTTCAAAACAGCACGCACCACATCACCAGATAAATGTAACTCCTTAGCCTCCTCCACCAGCTTCTCAACACGGCTATTCTTAATCGCTATAAACCTACCAGCCCCCTTCGCCTCTAACGGACGTATCCCCACTCCACTCGGCCTACTAGGACGCTCCACTCTCTCAGACTTCAACTTATAAGGCCCTACACTATCGCCACCCTTCCCTTCATAAGCCCTCAATAAATCATCATAGCTTCTTGGCTCCACCCTCTTAACCGCCGGCCCCGCATCCGCAACTGTCGGAATATAAACAACCTTCACATCTCCATCCTCCTTCACCGTAACAACTCGCGTCTCACCAACCCTATTCGCCAAAGCCACACCCACCATCACCAACTGAATAAACGCCACTAAACACAACAAACCACAAACAACGCCAAACGTAGGACGCCGCATTAACGCCACCTCCCCATCAAACCCCACCCCATCAAATAATTCTCTCTCTGACATAACTCAAAAACTATAACAATCACCCACAACCTGAAAAGCCATAAATCATCAACATGTAAAAACCACCACACCTAAATAACAACAAAAGCCTTCCCCAAAAAACAGGAGAAAGCTTCTATAAAAATTACCAACTACAGAATGTAAACTACTTTACACCCTTCTTAGAAAGCTTAGTGCCACGGGTAGTGCCCTGGCGAGCCTTGAACTTAGGATTAGTCTTGCAGATCACGTAAAGTGTTCCCTTACGCTTTACTACCTGGCAGTCTTCGTGGCGGCGCTTCATTGAAGCTAGTGATGATAAAACTTTCATATCTTTAAAAAATCAGTGGTTGGAAGGCGCAAACTACCCATAATCCAACACTTGTAAAGCCGATTCTACAAAAAATCATAAAAAAATACCCAGATAACACAAATCTAGCCATTTCATCATTTGACTATCAGCCCCCCCAACCTACTAATAGATAAACCAAACATCCTACCTCAATGAAGCTACCACACATCATCCATAAAATCATCAAACCCACCACACACACCACCAGACAACCAAAAATCGGCCTCGCTCTCGGCTGCGGTGGCGCAAAAGCACTCGTACACATGGGTGTCATCAAAGTACTCGAAGACAACAACATCCCCATCCACGCCATATCAGGATGCAGCATGGGCGCATACGTCGGAGCTCTATGGGCAGCAGGCTTGTCCGCTGAAGAAATGATCCACCTCGCAGCAGAAATGCGTGACAAAGACTCGTTCAAAAAATTCGCAGACCCAGCCGTCCCACCCATCAAAGGACTCTTCTACGGTCATAAAATCAAAGAACACCTAGAAAACAAAATCGGCAACCCAAACATACAAGACCTCAATAGAAAATTCATCGCCATCGCCGCTAACCTTGAAAACTACCAACGCGTCGTCTTCAACTCAGGCAGCCTCATAGAAGCCGTCCACGCCAGCTGCGCCATGCCCGGCATCATCGTCCCAGTCAATGTCAATGGTATCCGCTGCGTAGACGGCGGCGTCGTCGACCCAGTCCCCGTCAACGCACTCAAAAAATACGCAGACGTTGACTACGTCATCGCCGTCAGCACCACTCCAACACTCAGTGACCTAGACTCAGATGAAGCTCAAGAAGCAGTCATCACATCAAACTCACCAGAAATAATAGACCAACTAGATGACGACAGCGCCAGCGCTTGGTTCAAATCAAAAATCTCCTCACTCGGCCAAAAATACAACCCAGTTGCAAAAGGCAACATGCTAGACACACTCAGACGCAGCCTCAAAGCATCTCAAATCAGAATCGCACACGATGCCTGTAAACGTGCAGACGTAGCCATCTACCCAGTCTGCAACGACTCAGCATGGGATGAATACGAAAGATACGAGCACTTCATCTCACTCGGCGCCAAAGAAGCAATAACCGCACTAGAACAAATCACCGAACTCACCAAACCAATACCAACATCAAAATAACAAGCAAAACGCTAACCCTCAAAAAATCAAACAATCACAAACAACAAACCCACTAAAACGAAGCCCTCGGAAAATCAACAACACGCTCAAGCTTCACCCCATACACAGCCGCCACCTCCGGCGCATCAGACGCCTTATACTCCTCCTCATAATAAATCTCCTCCACCCCATAAGCACACAAAGTCTGCATACACGAAGTACAAGGCATCGTCGTCGTCGCTATCACACGCACCTCACCACGCTTAAACAAACTACAAAGATTAACCTCAGCATGAAGCATATACTTCTGCCGCTTATCTCGGTCATCCCAAAACCCCTCAGGCGCATCATACCCCGGCGCCAACCCATTATAAGCAGTCCCTATAACCCTATTATCAAAGTCAAGCGCCGCAGCACCCACCTTCCTATACGGATCCTCACTACGCAAGCTAGCCACATGAGCCAATGCCATCACATACTGAGGAATCGTTAACCTCTCACCATCATCCCGCACACCACTATTCATAACAAAAACAAAATCTAAACTTTATTGAGGAGACAACCCTTTTGCAGAATCAACCTTCCCCCCGAGATCACTCACGTTAATCATAGGCACAGCATTTCCACCAATTGTAACCCGAGGAAGAATTCCATTCCAGCGTTCTACTGACCTTAACTGGATAATCGCTGGATATTTTTTTAACGCCTCACCCTTAATACTTATAGCCTCTGCCTGAGCTTTCGCTTCAGCAGTAATCTCATACGCCTTCGCATCTGCTAGCGCTATTCGTTTTTCAGCTTCTTGTATAGCTGCCATTTTCTCAGCTTTAGCCTGAACCTGCTTTTGCTCTTGTTCCGTACTATACCTCTTCAACTCCTCAATCTGCCTCTCAGCAAGCTGCTTCTGCCTCTTTTTCTGCTCTACCCCCTGAACAATCATACTAGGAAGATCAAACGCCCTAAGCAAAACCTCTTCTACAAGGATACCCTTTGATGACAATGTCCCAAGACCCTCCAGAATTTTTGCCTGCATCGATACCTGCACATTTGCTTGATAAAAATCCTCCGCATTCTCTATTTCTTTACCCGCCTCTCTTAAAAGTGACCTCAACATAGGTCTCAAATGAACCATCTCCAGCGCCTCTGCAGCCCCCGTTTCTTTATAAGCCTCAGATGCCTGAGTGCGGTCCACCCTCCACTTCACAGTAACATCAACCTCTGTAGTAAGCTGGTCCTGACTAGGAACTCCAACCTTATTAATAGTAAGCTCTTTGTTCCGGCAATCAATACGCTGAACTTTCTTCAAAGGATTGATAACATGAAAACCCTCGTTTAGCTCCTCCAGATCCACCTTACCAAATAAGGTAGTAACACCTACATGACCCGCCGGTATCGTAGTGAACGGACTTAATATAAATAAAAAAATAATGATTAAGACCGGTATAAATATCTTAAAACCCAATTTCTTAGCAGTCTTGACCTGCTCCGACTTAAAAGCCTCACTCTTATTAATCATGCGATACATTCGCACAATTCACACAAGACTCAAACCATTTAATAAAGAAGAATCAAGCCAACAACTAAGGCGTTAATAATCAACAAAACAGCAACACCTAAGACACACCCACCCAAGCACCATCATTCCGCGCACTCTCATAAATTGCACATATAACAGCCACAGCCTTACGCGCCTCATGACAATCCACTGACGGACTACGCCCCTCATGTATCGCACTCACCACCTCCTCAAAATTCCGCTGATGACCCGTAAAATTAATCGCATTCGGATCATTCGCACCCAGTCCAGCCGCTCCTCCACTCGCCATCAAATTCTCATGCACATACGCATCAGATGCCTCAGGCGTCTTGAAATCCCAAACCCTAAAATGCTCATCCGCCAAAAACGCACTCCCCTCACTACCACAAATATTCACTTCCGCAGGATGTCCTGTAGATGACCAACACGCAGTAGATCCCTGAACCACACCCTTAGCCCCATTCTCAAACTCCAATATCGCCACCGCCGTATCCTCCACCTCTATCCCCTCATGCGCCAATAACGCCATCGAACCAGAAACTCGCTTCACCGGCCCCACCGTATGAATCAACTGATCAATAATATGAATCGACTGATTCATCAGCGCTCCCCCTCCATCCAGCGCCCACGTCCCACGCCATCCAGCTGAATCATAATAAGCCTGATCCCGATACCACTTAATAGAAGCCTCCACCAAAGAAATAGTCCCAAAACGTCCAGCATCAACAGCCTCCTTAAGCTTCACCACAGACTCATTAAAACGCCTATTCAAAATAGCAGCCAAAGTCACCCCATTCACCTCAGAAGCAGCAATAAGCGGATCAATCCTCTCAGGAGTGACCTCCAGCGGCTTCTCACAAATCACATGCTTACCCGCATTCATCGCCGCAAGCGCAGGCTCCAAATGCGTCCCAGATGGAGTCCCCACAGTCACTATCTCAAGCTCAGGGTCAGCCAGAAACTCCTCAATCGTAGCATAAGACTTAATCCCATTCTTCTCAGCAAAATCCGCCGCCCTATCCACATTCCTATCAAAACAAGAATACAACTCACTACCCTCCATCGCACCTATCGCCTTCGCATGAAAGTTCGCGATCATCCCAGTACCTACTATTCCAAATTTCATATCTTTATTAATTCAAATGTTCAACTTTCAGCAATATCTATGCCGCTTTATTACGCTTAACAAACCCCAGCACACCTATCACAGCAAGTATTGCTAAAGCTATCATCCCAAAAAGACCAAAGTATTGCTCAAAAGGCTTAGGGCTATTAAATTTACCAACAAGAGACCACACGGAAGCTCCAGAAGCAACACCCGCCGAGAAAATCATAAACACATTAATGAGCCCACGTCGCCTTGGTAACTCATCCCCTAGCGCAGCACGAGAATTCATAAGCAGTAAGAACCCTAGGTAAGCGATCGGCAACAGAGTAGTAGCGAGTACTGATGCTGGTATCTGCATCGCAGCTTTTGCATCTCCATTCCAAAGTAAGGGTGAAAATAATCCAGCTATAGCAGGCATAGAAGCTCCAATGATAAAGTATTTAGCATTACCTACTTTGTTAAACGCCTCGCTTATAGCATAACCATTCATCATCATATGAACTAGCAAAGTAGAGATAGCCATAGCCAAGACTCCAATACCAAAGATCACTTGTGAACTCTTTCCTAAGAAAGGCTCCAAAGAAGCTGCCAGATTCTTTGCGCCCCTATTAGACATCATTGCCGCTAGTTTCTTATCAGCCAGTGGTAATGCTGCCCTGAGCTCATTCTTCGCCTCATCATCCAGAACCTTGAACCCCTTATCTTGATTCATCAGCTTTTTATCCACCACTTTATAATAAGCTTTCTCCATCCCTGGCAGAGGACTGCCGTCAGCTGAAATCATATCACCCGTTTTAGCATGGAAAGATGCTGCAGAAGCAATAACAAGTGCTGATGCTCCCATAATGAAAGGAACAAATAAACCAAGTAGCAAATCATAACGAGACAACTCACGGTGCGGCTTACTCCACCCTTTTTTCTTAAGAGAATAGGGCAATAAAAACGTCATATTAATACCCACTGCAGTTCCGAAAGCAGCTATTATCTTATCCCTCTGTTGCCCAGTGACATATTCAGTCCAGTACTCAGTATCACTTGTATTCGCAATAGCAGATGCTATTTGCTCAGTAGGACTCGTCAGAGCTGAAAAATCCGGCACATAACCAGACCAAATCTGACCCCACTGAACTACATCTTTACTTATTAGAACGACAACCACAGCCATAAAACAAAGAACTATAACCCCCACAAGAACCTTCAATACATTATCAATCAAAGCACTAGCCTTAGCATTTTTTTGCGAAATGCAGATCAATGCCATCGCCAAAATAAACAGTGATCCAGTAATAACATACGGCCCAGGGTCAAAGCCCAAATTATCCTCTATAGCACCCCTGCCTAGCGAGAACTGCGCTGCGCAAAAAACAGTATCAGCCACAACTGTCGCTATCAGCCAGCCCCATGCCAACGTTGGAGACACCTTCTTCTGCATCACCCGAAACGGGCGCTCTTTACAGGAGAGAGTAACGTAAGATATAGCCGAAAGCATAATAATACCACACAGCATAGCTAACGGTTGAAGCCATAAAAATTCGTAACCTCCAATTACACCCAAATAGAGAGCACCCACCAAAGATCCGCCTCCCAATGTCACTGCCGCCTGAATCCACCCCGGCCCAGACATTTTACCATAAACCCCTAACTTCGTCAGGAACCCTCCGTTCTGAGCTTTCTCTAGTTGTGCTTGATTTGACATATTCTTTGTAAGTTACTGTTCCTTATAAATAAATTCGTAATGTATGACCTCTTATTCCTCTGCTCTATGCTACCCTCTTAAATCCAAACCCCTAAATACTCATCGAATTAAAACCACCATCCACAACCAGCTCATGCCCCGTGATAAACCCTCCAGCTGTATTCGACGCCAAAAGTAACGTCGCCCCCACCAACTCATCAGGAGACCCAAATCGCTCCATCGGAGTATGATTCATAATACTAGCCACCCTAGACTCATCCAGCACCTTCTTATTCTGCTCTGCAGGAAAAAAACCAGGAACCAATGTATTCACCCGTATCTTCTGATTCGCCCACTCACGCGCCAAATTCTTACTCAAATTATGAACCGCAGCCTTAGAAGCAGAATAAGAAAACACGCGTGAAAGAGGATTCAACCCAGAAATCGAACCCAAATTAATAATACTACCATCAGCATCATTCTCTAACCAATACTTCCCAAAGACCTGACAAGCCGTCAAAGTAGCTGTCAAATTCACATTAATAATAGAATCAAACTCCTCAGTTGTAATATCCAAAATCGGCGTAGGTGAATTAATACCCGCTCCATTAACCAAAACATCCGCCTTACCAAAACGCTCAAGCACCTCATCTAACAAGCCCTGCACCGAATCCCGCTCACTAATATCCGCCGCCACAAAATGCACATCTCCACCTATCTGCTCTATCCTCTGCTCAGCCTTCTCAGCATTCCGTCCCACCAAAACAACCGTAGCACCAGCCCTCGCTAACCCACCAGCCATATGACTACACAGCTCACCAGTGCCACCTATAACTACAGCAACCTTACCTTCTAACGTGAATAATTGTTCTAAATAATGCATAATAAATAATGAGGCATCACACCCCCTGTAACCAAGAGCCTACGCCCAATTAAAATAATGTTTAGGATTAAAATAACAAATATCGGAAATCAACCGCTTCAATGCCTCCCGCTCACCAGGCATCTCACCAGCCTCAGCCGCATCACCTATATACTGACAAAGCAATCTCCTATAATACTCATGCCTAACATAGGAAGTAAATGACCTAGAATCAGTCAGCATCCCCACAGACGTACCAATAGCCCCCAATGACGTCAATATATCCATCTGCTCACGGATCCCCCGCACATGATCCAAATGCCACCAAGCAGGACCATACTGAACCAACCCCTTCGCATCCCCATTCTGAAAATTCTGCAGCGCACAGCAAATAGCCTCAGACTCACTCGGATTCAAATTATAAACAATCGTCCTCCCTAAATGACCCGCACTCAAAATCGCATTCAATGCATCTATCAACGGCCCAGCCTGCGGCCATGAACCCATCGTATCAAACCCACTATCCGGCCCCGTAACAGAACTCATCACCTCATTCACCCTACGCTGTGGCCCCAAATGCAACTGCATCGTCCACCCCCTCTCCTTATTCCACTTCGCAATATGATTCAACACATCAAAAGCCGCAGAACCCACATCAGGCATACACGGCATCCCATGATCGGACAACCTACAACCATTCTCATGGAAATAATCATGCTGCCGTCTCAACTCCGCCAAATCAAAACCCACCGCAGAATCCACAGAAAAATCAACCCTAAACGTAGGATAAACCTTCGTCTTAATCCCAGACCCATTAATCTCTGAATGCTGACTCAAATCAGAATCCGGAGCATCAGTCGTACAAACCAACTCAACATTAAACTGCTCTAACAACCCCTGAACCCTAAGATCATCCCGCACCGCTATCTGACCATTAGCCTCACGCCAAATCACCGCCGCATTCTCCTTATTCAAAATCAAATCAATCCCAAACACCCTCCTCAACTCCAAATGAGCCCAATGATGAACAGGATTCCCCACCGCCATAGGCATCACAGAAGCAAACGCCTCAAACTTCTCCCACGCACTCCCATCACCAGTAATAAACCTCTCATCCACACCACAACCACGCATCAACCGCCACTTGTAATGATCATGCTTTAACCACAGCTCCCACAAATCACCAAACTGATGGTTATCCAGAATCTCAGACTGAGGCAAATGCGTATGAAAATCAATAATAGGCAGCGCCTTCGCCACATCATGATACAACCACTTAGCAGTCTCAGTAGTCAAAAAAACATCATCGTGTAAATAATCCATCATCAAATCATCTCCTTACTCACTCTGCCCAATCGGCTCAAGACCCGGACGCCCCAGCCCCTTAGCTATCTCATTCAGCTCCTTAAGCTCCAAATCACTAAATAACAAACCACCCGCCGCCTCAGAACGCTTCGCCGCCTCAGCCTCAAAATATCCCGGTAAAATCGCCCTCTCATTCCCCTCCGTCAAAATATTCCCTAACACCTCCTTCACATTCTCACCCTGTGACCGCCCCTCTGCAAAATCATGCCCAGACAACGCATCAGGATGAATGATCTGAAAGAAAAATGACGTCGTATTCTTCTCCCCATCACTCGGACACTCACGCCCACGATGCAACGGCAAAGACCCACCTATATAAGCCGCAGTCAACTCATTGACCAATGACAACCCATACCCCTTATGCGCTCCAAATGGCAGTAACGCTGAAACCTCATTCGGATCCTGAGTCGGATTCCCATCAGCATCCACCGCCGCCAAAGGCGGCAACTCCCCACCCTCACGCTTCAGCTGCTGCACACGCCCCATCGCCACAGTCGATGTAGCCCAGTCAATGCATACCGGAAAACCTACAGAATCCACAGTCGGAAAACCCCAGCTATGAGGATTCGTCCCCAAAGTCGGCTTCTTGCCCAAAAAAGGAACCACCTCAGCTAGCGTAGAAGTACAGTTCGTATACGCAATATAACCCCTCTTAGCAGCCTCTATCACATAACCCGCCCCCCATAAATAATGAAACGCATTATCCACAGAAACTATCCCCACACCATGAACCTCAGCCAGCTCAATCGCCCTATCAAATGCCCTCTTAGCCACCGCCTGACCCAGCTTCTTATTCGCATTCCATACCTCAGTCGCAGAAAAACGTGACGCCAGAACCTCAACCTCAGCACCAGGAACACAACCCCCAGCAGCAGAGCCAAATAACTCATCCAAATGCAAAGCCTTCAGCGCATTATGCGTATTATTCCCATGCCAAGTCGCAGCCACAGCCATATCAGCCGCCTCCTGAGCCTCATCCTTAGCGTAGCCCCTTGCCATAAAAGCCGCGACTACTAGTGCGTTGTGATCCTGAATTGAAATAACGTTCATAATAAATAATCTTAAACAATAAACTAAACCGCCGAAAACAGGATCACCACCAACCTAAAAATAAACATCCCCCTCCCCCTGCTCAACATACTGTCGGCCCAATACTTGATACTTTCTAGTAAATGGCAAATAAATAAATCTAAAAAACCTCCTTCATCAGCACACAACATTCGCACCCACTAAACTCCCCACCACCGCACCCCTGTGACAACTATCCCCACCCACTCGCGCATTCGCCAAAATAGCCGCATCCAAATCATCATGATACTTCCACGCCAAATAAAGAGCCGCAGGAAACGCCTGCGCAATATAACACACAGGACTCAACAAAGTCCCTATAACCACACGATCAGGACGCCCCTCCCACCCCATAGCCTTCTTCGTCGAAAACCAATCACCAGCAGCACTCATCAGAGCCTCACGTAAAGGAACACCATCAGCCACTAACCTTAACAATCGCACCAAACAATCCGCTGCACGCAAAACATTAGAATGCCTATGAGTCAGTGCCACATGCCCCTTCACAACAGACTTCAATTCATCCAGCGGAACATCCGGCAACGCAGCAACCAATCCAGGAACCTGAGCCAAACCTCCAATATGCTCATCTTTAATCCCACACTTCCCAGGCGCCTTACCCGCCGCATAACGCTTAAAGAAACCCCTATGATACTCCTCCAAATACGTGTCTCTATGCCAACCAGGTGTCAACATCGCATGAATGTATAAATCCAGCCAAGCAGCCTCATCATAAACACCAGCCTCCTTCACCTGATCATAAAGAGCCCTCGCTAATTGAAAATTCACCGTATTATCACCAGCCCTCAACTGATGATGATAATGAACCCCTCGCACACCCCAAAAACGTGCCTGATCATGTAAAATATCATCCTCAGCACAAGTCACCTCATAAACCGAACGCCAAAAAATACTATCAGGATGCTCCATAAGCGGATCCTGACCACCATCCAGAACCGGATAATCCCTATCCATAGCCTCCCTATCATAATACCAATGAACCGGAAGCGCAAAGGCATCAGCCCTCAACGCCCCACGATATCCAGCCTCTAAAGAATCCATAAATCTATCCTAGACCAGCATCAAAGACAAGCAACTCTAACCCAGCCCTAACGCAACCACATCCTCACATCGCTGACAAAGACCACTCTCTAACAACGGCTCATAACGCCTACACCGAGGGCACATCACATACTCCGTTGCCTCAGCACTCGCTCGCACCTCATCACCCTCGACCAGAACAAGATCAGCCAAAATAAAGAACTCAGTAGCAAACTCCCGGCAAGACAACTCAGCCATACACGCATGATCAGCCGGCACAGTCAACGTCACAGAAGCCTCATTATTCTTATTAAAAACCTTAGCCTGAACCTGCTCTTCAATAGCAGTCTGTATCACCCCACGTATCTCTAACAAAGAAGCCATCTTATCACTCACCTCACCAGGCTTACACTCATCCAGAGCCTCCGGAAAATCCTGCTCATGAACAGACCCCTCAAACCCAGCGTGCTCCCACGCCTCATCTGCCGTATAAGCTAATACAGGCGCCAACAACTTAGACAAAGCAACAAAAACATCATGCATCACAGTCTGAGTTGACCGCCTTCTCAAACTTGAGTCAGAATCACAATACATCCTATCCTTCGTCACATCCACATAAATAGCAGACAGATCCGCAGCACAGAACTGGTTCACCTGATTGAACACTTTTCTAAACTCAAAATTCTCATAAGCACCACGGCACTCAGTTATAACGCCATGAAGCCTCTCCAAAACCCACTGATCTAACAAAGGCATATCAGCCTTAGCCACCCGGTCTCTAGACGCATCAAATCCATCCATATTCCCCAATAAAATACGCAGCGTATTCCTCAGCCTACGATACGGATCCGCAATCTGCTTGAACAAATCCTCACCAAAAGGAACCTCAGTCTGCCAGTCCACACTAGAAACCCACAGCCTTACAATATCCGCCCCATAACTATTATAAAAATGAGATGCTACAGTAGGCTTCACCTTCTTCTTTTTATCATCCTTCCCCTTATCTTGATCAGACTTAGAAATCTTAGAACCATCCTGATTCACCACAAATCCATGCGTCATCACAGACTTATACGGCGCAGCATCACGCACCCCAACAGAAAGCATCAATGATGACTGGAACCACCCTCGGTGCTGATCCGTTGCCTCAAGATAAAGATCCGCCGGCCCCTCAAGTTCTGGCCTCCGATCCACCACCGCCTTGTGAGAAGAACCACTATCAATCCAAACGTCCAAAGTATCTCGGCACTTCGTATAACCCCCAGGTAAACCCAAGCGCAGCGCCAACTCAGCATCATCCAGCTCAAACCAGACATTAGAACCCTCAGACTCAATAAGATCCGCTATCTTACCCGCAAGCTCAGAACAAATCACAGCCTCACCCTCCTCATCAAAAAACACCGGAACAGGCACTCCCCACGTACGCTGACGAGATACACACCAGTCAGGCCTCGCCTCCACCGTTCCATATATCCGATTCCTCCCCCACTTCGGTAACCAATTCACCTTATCTATCTCCGCCAAAGCAGTCTCTCGTAATCCATCCAGTGATATGAAAAACTGCTCCACAGCACGGAAAATAATAGGCGTCTTAGATCGCCAACAATGAGGATAACTATGATGATAATTCTCCTTCCCCAATAAATAACCCCTAGGTGCCAATATCTTCAACACCCCAATATTAGCCTCATTCTTCTCCATCACATGCAGCCCCACCAGCTCAGGAACACCCACCTCCTCAGTAAATAACCCACCATCATCAACAGGTGAAAAAACCTCCAGCCCATTCTGCTGCCCAGCAGAATAATCATCCGCCCCATGACCAGGAGCTATATGCACCGCTCCTGTTCCAGTCTCCGTAGTCACAAAATTAGCATGGATCAACTTAGACCGCCTATCCAAAAACGGATGCTGCGCCTCCATACCCTCAAAAACCTCGCCCTTAACCTCCTTATATGTCTCCAAAAGCGCAAAACCAGTCTTCGCCTCCACATTCTCCAAAAGCTCCTTCGCAACCACCAAATTCTTAGTAATCACCTCGCCATCATGCGCCGTCTTCTCAAACTTACCCACCACATAGTCAAACTGTGGATGCAGCGCCACTCCCATATTCGCAGGTAGAGTCCACGGAGTTGTCGTCCAGATTATCATCGAAACCTGATCATTCCCAAGCAGCTCACTCATATCTCCCACAAGAGGAAACTCCACATAGATAGAAATAGACTTCTTATCCATATACTCCACCTCAGCCTCAGCCAAAGCCGTCTGTGCACCATATGACCACTGCACAGGCTTCTTACTCTGATAAACAGAACCCTTATCAATAAGAGCACCAAATGTCCTAACTATATCCGCCTCATAAGCAGGATCCATCGTCAAATAAGGATTATCCCAGTCCCCTAAAACCCCCAACCTCCGAAAAGACGCCTTCTGCGTATCAATCCATCCATTCGCAAAATCAACACAACGTCGTCGTATCTCCGCAGGCTCCAAATCACGCGCATCCTGAACCACCTTAAACTCAATCGGTAAACCATGACAGTCCCACCCAGGTATGAAAGGAGTCTCATATCCAGCCATCGTCTTAGACTTAACCACAAAATCCTTCAAAATCTTATTCAACGCCGTCCCCATATGAACATCCCCATTCGCAAACGGAGGCCCGTCATGAAGTATATAACGTGGCGCATCCTGGTCAATGCGGCGCTTCTGTATACGCTCATACAAGCCATTCTTTTCCCATTGCTCCAGTCTCGCCGGCTCATTCTTCACCAGATCTCCTCGCATAGGAAAGGTCGTCTGTGGCAGTGTCAGCGTATCTTTGTAATTTACTTCATCGCTCATAATTCAGCTCAATTCATTGAGTGCGCGAAAACTAGACACTCACAGCCCCACGGTCAATCCCGAAGTAATAACCATTTCCAGCCATCATAAACACCACAACCCAACTCCACACAATCTACAAAATTAATATATCGACCTCAACTCAGGCTCCTCCTCAGCAGACTCAACATCCACAATCAATTTCCGCAAACTAGCCACATGCTTCTTCAAACTCTTAAACTCACGATGACTCCTCAAATCCTTCTCCAACTGTCGCAACTTCGGCAACAAGGGCTTAACACTACCACCATAAGACGCCAAAACCTTTAAACAACGTCCAATCCGCTGCTTCTTACCCCACTTCTGCGCATCCATCGCATCAAAGCACAAAGCCATCCCCTCCTTGATCCCATGCTTAGCCAAAAGCTCAACACCTGCCAACCGAACCTCAGCAGAAAACATAATCCCACTCGGCGCTGCCTTCTTAACCGCATCATAAATAGCCGGCAGCAACGGCTTTATCTCTTCATAACTAAGCCTCTTATACAGCCTAGAAATACTCCCCCTAGAACGCCCATCCTCATTCTTTAACCCAGAAATAATCGCCTTCCCCAGCCTCTCCCTATCAACCCCATCCAGAGCCCCCTTCAGCATCTTATCAAAAAGAGCAAAATTCAAATACCGCTGCTCCATCCCACGCGGATCCTTAGCTGATGGACCTCGCGCCGCCATCTCTAGAAGCTCCGGAACAGCAACCATACCAGGCTTCCCCATCGAAGCAAGAGCCTCAGCAGCACGAACCCGCAACCAAAGATGCTTATGCCGGAGACACTTTCGCAAGGGCTGCACAGCAGAAGCCACCTTCATATCCCCCAAAACCCGACAAGCCCCCATCCGAGCATTCAAATTCGATGAACTCAACAAACCAATAATCTGATCCACATCCCCTGCTCCCATAGTATGCTTTGTAAAAGCCTTCACAGCCCTCTCCCTTACAGCAGGTGACCAGCTCCCCAAACGCTTAATCAAACGCTCCTTACTCAACCCATCATAAAACTTATTCTTATCCTTATAATTCCAACCCAAACCATCCTTCACTATACTCTTAGCCATCTTACTACCCATCACGCCAAGCACACCCTTCTTCTTACCAGTCAAATGCAAACTCCTCAAAGGCAACGCATAAGACAACAAATAAGCCCCAGTACAGTCCCATCCATAATAACTATCAGGCTTCACCCCAGGAGGCCCCTGATGAATAAAACCACCATCCCACTGCCTCGCTAAATCATAATACCAACCACCATACTGACTCATCCACGCTCCACAAGCATTCGGACCAGACTGAGCCACTCCAGGCATCGACCACAGAACATTAAAAAAATTACCCGTATGCCCACCATCTCGCTCAGACCCATGTGAAGCCAAACTCATCCTAGAAAAGAATGACGCCGGCCTCTTCTCTCCCAGCAAATTAAACATCAATGCAGCCATCCCATTCTTACCATTATCCTCATGCGTCTCAAGCCACGGATGATGATCCCCATACGGAACCGAACCCTTCCCCTCATAAAAACGCACCAACTTAGCATTCTTCGCTATCGCATCAGACACCACCTTATCCTTCACCCCAGCCTCACGCGCCAAAATCAAAGATATCGTCAGCGGAATACTCGTAGCATTCATCATCCCATAACCACCTAACATCCCATCACCCTGAATAAAACGATGCCCCCAGGAACCCACAGCACTCTGACCATTCGCTATCTCTAACGCCAACCGCCGCATACCATCCTCAAAACTCGTATCGCCTGTAGCCATCGTATACTCAGATAAAAACATCAGCACATAACTATAAGTCCATGAATAGTATCCCTTACTACGGAACCTTGATGCCCACCTCGCCTCGCGCTTCAGTAAAGGCAAATACTCCTCTTTCCCACTCGCTAATAAAGCCAATGAATTTAAAGACCGCGTAATCGCACGCTTCTTCCGCTTACGAACAGACATACGCTTAGCCAACGCAGAACAACCACGCGCAAAAATCTTCCTCGACTTAGAACAACGATAAGGAGCCGTATCAGAATACGCACCCAATACAACCAACTTTAACCGAACATCCCTCGTCTTACCCCCTCGCCAACACCTCAACTTCAACAAACCACTACCTGCCTCAGCCAATGAAATCGCTCGCCCAAGATGCTTCCTCGGATCAGAAACAAACAGCTTACCACCCGCCCCCAATAACACATCACCCACCTCCAAAACACCATCAGCAGGAGAACCACTCTCCACCTTCGTTACCAATATCTGCCTCGCATCTATCGTCGTCAACTTATCACTATACATCCACCCCCTCGCCCCAGTCGCCCCCAAATTCCAATCATGCCGCGCACCCGCCGGCACAACATCACCCTTAGTAAAATCAGGATGCTTCATCTCCCCCCCTCTCGGAGCCGCATGAAGAATTAAAGAGCATGCTATAGACAAAGATAATAGTAGTAATTTAGTCATTCAGTAATCAAGTTAAGTGTATACTAATCCCTTATAAGTAGCTCAGACAAACAACGTCAATCACATTTAATTTACACCCATGTTTTATAGCTTGTGTTACCTAAATTAACACGTAGATTTTCACCACCAATAAGTAATCACCCTATGGATACCATTCTGCACATACTAAAAGTCATCGGACTCATTCTTCTCGTTCTCCTCAGCTTCAATATCATCATATTCATTCACGAACTAGGACATTTCCTCGCCGCCAGATGGAGAGGCCTACACGTTGACAGATTCCAAATCTGGTTCGGCAAACCCATCTGGAAAAAAACCATCAATGGCGTCCAGTACGGACTAGGATCCATCCCCGCTGGCGGCTTCGTCTCACTACCACAAATGGCTCCCATGCAGTCCATCGAAGGCGAAAATGGCGAACAAAAAGAACCCCTCCCACCCATCAAACCAATAGATAAAATCATCGTAGCATTCGCTGGCCCACTCTTCTCATTCCTACTCGCCGTATTCGCCGCATGCATCATCTGGAACATCGGAGTCCCAGACAAAGTCATCAAAACAAACGAAGTAGGTTACCTAGCTAAAGGAATGCCAGCAGAAAAAGCAGGATTTAAACTCGGAGACAAAATCCTAGAAGTCAACGGCACACCAACCAACGGATTCAGAGGAAACCTAGATTCCACATCAGAACTCATCATCTTCAGTAAAGGCCCACACATCAACTTCAAAGTCGATAGAGACGGTGAACAACTATCACTAAAAAGTGATTTCATCGCCAAAGATGGAAGCCTTTTCCAGCGCCGAGGCACAAGAAAAGTAGGCATTGGCCCAAGAGTTAAACTCATCATTAACACCCCTAAAGATGGCACTCCTGCACACTTCAGCGGACTAAAACACGGTGATCTCATTGAAGCCATTGAAGGTGAAAAAATATATAGCTACGGCCAATTCCAAGACCTTATCAAATCACAAAAAAATAACGTATTCACAATCACTGTATTAAGAAACAACCAGCCTACTGACATCAAAACAATGGCATTAGAACCCAGCAATGGCTGGAAAGCTCATGATAAAGCAGAGCTAACTCCCATGTTAGGAATCGCATTCACAAATGACCCACCCGAATTAGTCTACCCCACCCCAGGTAAACAAATCAAAGAAAGCAGCCTAATGATGTACAACACCCTCAGCACCCTCATATCACCCTCATCCAGCATCGGCCTCGACCAGCTCTCAGGCCCAGTAGGAATAGGCAAAGTCCAATACCAAATGCTAGACAGCGCATACCCCATTAACTACATATTCTACTTCTGGGTCATCTTTAACATCAACCTCGCCATCTTTAACCTACTCCCATTCCCAGTCCTAGACGGCGGACACATCACCATGGCTCTCGGTGAAATGATATTCAAAAAACCAATAAACACCAGAGTCCTAGAAATCGTCCAGACAGGCTTCGTCCTCCTACTCCTCAGCATGTTCGTCTACGTCACCATAAAAGACCTCTTCTCAAATGATCAAAATAAAATCACCAAAAAAACCATACCTAAAGAAGGCCCCATCTTTGACCTCACACCACTTAAAAAAGCCCTAGGTGAAAAAGTAACCGAGTAAACCTAGACTCACACCACTCAAAAAACCACCCAACAAAGCAACCCACCCATAATGACCCCTCACCACACCCTCCTCAATTAAAGCAGCCTGGTACTGTAAGGTAAAAATACTCCGCGCCGCATTCTGACACAACAAATAAAAACAAAGCAAACCAGCAAACAAACCCACTGGAGGAATAAAAACAGCCACCACAGCCGCCACCATAGATGGCCACCTCGCCCACACATCAAACCTCCTCAAACCATAACCAGTAATCACATACACCGGCCCCATCAAAAAACACAGCGCACCAGGCACCAACAACAATGGCATACCCAAGATAAAATACCCCCACGCTAAACAACCCCCAACAGCAACCAACATACTCCCCAGAAAATAATAAAACCAACCCACCGCAAGTATCGCCATCTCCTCCCTTCGAAACCTCTCCAGCAAATCATCAGACTGGAGATTCTCCACCTCCTCTAACGTCTGCTCCACCGGACTTCGATAAGGATCAAACCCCATATCGCCCCCTCACCCAGCTGATAGCAGACTCACTATCTTTTAACCTTCCCTCCAATTGCTCAGTCTGAACCAACATCAGTATCTCCTTAAACAAAGGCCCAGGAGACAAACCCAGCCCCATCAAATCACGCCCCTTGATAAGCGGCTCAGGGATCAAAGGCTCATTCGCAAACTCCTCACGCTTCTCCAAAACAAAATCATAATTCTCCGTAAACCCATTGCTACTCGCACAGTCAACACGGTGCAGCTCTATCTCATCCTCAAACGTCGGCCTAGACATAAAACGCTTCAACTTCGAGACCTTCATCTGCCGAACATGCATAAAATTCATATGATTCGCCACCATCACCCGCACATCCTCAACCGTATCATTCGGATACTTCATCCTCCGTAAAATCTCCTCACTCATCGCTGCACCCACACCATCATGACCATTAAAACGGATCCTCTCATCCGCCTCATCATACGTATACGTAGCAGGCTTACCAATATCATGCAACAACACCGACAAAGCCAAAGACAGAGAAACCTCCTCACTCCCTAACATCTCTAACATAATACAAGTATGAACATAAACATCCCCCTCAGGATGCCACTGCGGAGGCTGCTCACACCCTAACAAATCCAAAACCTCAGGAAGAAAATAACGTATTAACCCACTATCCACCAATAACTCCAAACCACGTCGCCTACCACCAGATACAAGAATCCTCGAAAACTCCGCCTGCACCCTCTCAATAGATACCTTCTCTAACAAACCAGCATTATCACACATCGCCAACCACGTCTCCCCCTCTATCTCAAATCCCAAAGTAGCAGCAAACCGTACCGCCCTCATCAAACGCAAGGCATCCTCCTGAAACCTCGCCGCAGGATCTCCAATTGCCCGCAAAACCCCAGCCTTAAGATCATCCTGCCCACCCACATAATCAATCACCTCACCCGTAACCACATCCTGAAATAACCCATTCACCGTAAAATCTCTCCGCTGAGCATCCTCCTCAGGACTAGAAAACGCCACACTCTCAGGCCGCCGCCCATCATGATAACTCCCATCCGTCCTAAACGTCGCTATCTCAAAAGACTCACGCCTTTCTCTACCCCTCACACCAGCCTTAACCAGCATCACACCAAAATGAGCTCCAATAGCATCAGAATCAGGGAAAATAACCTGCACCTCCTCAGGCGTTGCACTCGTCGCTATATCAAAATCCTTAGCCACCTTCCCAAGCAATGAATCCCTAACACACCCACCAGCAAAATAAGCCACATAGCCAGCACCACGTAACTTCTCAGCCACACCTACTGCCGCCTCTCTAACCACACTATATTCTTCACACTTCATCATTATAAAACGCTAAAACATCTAATCAACAAGAGCAAGCCAGAACACCTCACAAAAAAAACCGCTCTAAAACGCACCCTCCACCACAGTAATCTCAGGCTTCTCACCATCCGTTAACTCCACCTCCACAACATCAAAGCGCCACAAAATAGCATCATCCTTCAACAAATTCAACCAAGCCCTCGCCCCCCTCCTAATCAAGGCCTGCTTCTTCAAATCAACAGCATCCAATGGCCTACTAGTCTCTCGCTTCCTACGCGTCTTCACCTCCACAAACGTCAACGTCTTACCATCACGGGCCACTATATCTATCTCACCACCACGCGGCCCTCTAAAATTACTATACAAAATCTTCCTCCCATCAGCATATAGCCGTAACCGCGCCATCCTCTCACCCAGCTCACCCAGCGCCATATGGCCCAACCTATCACCCCGCTTATCAATCAAACGGAAGCGTGAGTTGAGCAACGGGTGCAAACGATTTACGATGTATCTTAGTAGGCCCATAAGCATAGAGAGCTTCAAGGTGAAACTTAGTCCCATAACCCTTATGCCTCTCAAAGCCATACTCAGGGAATTCCTCCGCATACTCCAGCATTTTCCTATCCCTCGTAACCTTCGCAATAATACTCGCCGCCGCTATACTCAAACTCTTCCCATCCCCCTTAACTATCCCCTCAGACGCAAAAGGAAAATTCTTCACCGCCAAACCATCAATCAAACAATAAATAGAACCCACCCTCACACTCAGCTCCTCAGCCACTCGCCCCATTGCAGCATGCGTCGCACCCAGAACATTCAGCCTATCCACCTCATCAGCCTCCGCAAAACTATGCGCCCATAATATCCGCTCATCACCCACCAAATCCTCATAAATCTTCTCACGCTTCTTCTCACTAATCTTCTTAGAATCATCTAACAACTCATGCTCATACCCACGCGGCAAAATCACCGCCGCAGCCGAAACCGGCCCAGCCAATGGCCCTCGCCCAGCCTCATCTATCCCCACTACACAAGAAAAATCCTCCGCATCCCCACGCTCCACCACACTCTCCTCAAATGATAAATCAGGCATAAATAAACAAACGCATAAACCACTCTCAAACACTAACCCCAATGCAACTTATGCCTCAAAGTAGAAAAAAAGGACCTACCCTCCAAACGAATAATATTCAACTTATAATCAGCCTTCTCAACCGTCACACTCCCACCATGAACAATCTCAACAGGACTACGCCCATCAACACTAAACAACGTCGGCACCTCCGAATCATCCACTGACCTCAACTCAACCACCGAACTATCCGTCAAAACCAGCGACCTATTACTCAAACTATGCGGACAAATAGGAGTTATCACCATATTCTCCGCCCTCGGAGACAACAACGGCCCACCAGCCGATAAAGAATAAGCAGTTGAACCAGTCGGCGTCGCCACTATCAAACCATCAGCCCTATAATGATTCAACAAATCACCATCAATAAACGCATCCATAGCAACCACCCGCCCATTCTGACCCCGCGTTAACGTAATCTCATTCACAGCATAAAACTCCGATGACAAACCATCTATAAAATGAATCGTAGCCTTAAGCAGCATCCGCGGAACAACATGATACGTCCCCCCAGCCAAGGCACCCACCAACAACTCCATCTCAGTATCATTACAACTAGACAAAAAACCCAAATGACCAAGATTCACACCAGCCACAGCCACAGCAGTCCTTCCCAGCCTATGAGCCGCATCCAAAATAGTACCATCTCCACCAAGCACTATAACAACATCACACTCATCAGCTAAACCTCTAGCAGATAAAACCTCAACCCCATGATCTCCAAGATCCAGTGCAGCAATAGTCTCATCCTCAACAACAGAAGACAGATCAAATGAAACCAAAATCTCCAGCAACCTCAAAAGAGCCAACCTCACCCCATCCTTATACGGATTAGCTATGATACCTACCTTCATAAATAGAAGCCTAAAAAATCAAATTCATGACTACTTATAAAGCGGATTAACCTCAGGAACCACACTCAAATTCATCAGCTTCGTACCACGTAAAATCTTAAACTCAGTAGCCGTATCAGCCTTAAGATAATAAAAAGCATTCACCACCGCCGCATAATCAGAAACCTTCTCACCACCAATAGACAAAACCACATCATTCTTCTGTAAACCCGCCTTCTTAGCCGGCGTCCCTGGCCGCACTCCAATAATAAGCGGCGCATCACTTAAATCATCCATACTCACCCCTATCCAACACGGCCTAAATACCCCCTCATTCTCAGCCACTACAGACTTAACATGTGTCAACACCTCCACAGGAAGAGCAAACATCGTCTTATCCACTCCGTCACGCTGAAAAACAAACGCCACCAACTCATCCTTCGAATTCAAAATCGGAGTCCCTGCCTTCTGTAAACCAACAGGATGATTAATCCTAACAAAAGTCAGCGGCAAAATCTTACCATTAAAACGCTTCACATGACTAACTACCCGGCTCACCTCATCACGCTTATTCACATCAGTAATAACAGCATCCCCAGGCTCCAAATTCTTACTCGCACCTATCATACTCACAATACCCACACCTTCCCTCTCAGACTCAGGCAGCTCCAAAACAGTAATCCGGCTCACAGGATCATGAATCTTCAACTTCAACTTAACCCGCTCACCCTTACTATTAATTACAGTAGCCTTCTCAGGATCTGCCCCCTTCAGAGCAATTGTCACTAAAGTCCCATTTTCATCCATCAAAGAACCCTCAGCCTCATACACATTACCCCCCTCCTTTACAGACGCAAAACGAAGCGCCTTGGACTGACTGAACGCAGAAAGCGATCCCAGAGCAAAAAGAGAAATAACGGAAATCCAAGTTTTAATCATAGCTAGTAGTTAAGATAAATGAAAAGTAGTGACAAGGACAAAGCCTCAAAAGCAGAGAACCATCACTCAACACATATTAAAAAATCTTCTCATCAGTATAAAATACCGGAGCAGAAGCAGAAAAATCAACAGGCTCTACAAAAACCATACCCACCGGCTCAATATCAGACCCCACAGCTGCCTCCACAGGAACATCTCTCACCACAACTGAAGTAACCTCATCATCAACAACAGCCAAAGCATCAACTCCACCTTCAGATAGCACATTGACACACAAAGAAACAGCCGCATAAGCTGCACCTGCCCCTACCAACCACCTCATCGCACCAAACTCAGCAAACCAAGCCTTAACTCTCTCTACAAAAAGCCCCCTAGCCGAGGTCTTCAATATCTCAGACCTCTGACGCTGCTGAAACTCAACCAGAAATTCATCAAAGTAACCCTCCTCAGGTTGCTCATACTTCTTAAGACTAATGAGATCTTGCACTTCTTTATCTGTCATAATACTTACTGTTAATTTCTGTAACCTATTAGCTATGCCTCTCGCTTCCCTGAAACTCTGCTAAATAACCTCTTAATTGCTGGTGAGCATAGAACAACCTCGAGCGAACCGTGCCCTCAGATACTCCTAATACCCTCCCTATCTCAGCATGTGGCATACCCTGAATGTCAAACATAGTAACCACCGCTCTATGATCATCTGACAACAACATCATCGCATTGTTCAATTTTTTTTGAAGTTCATTGATATTTATCTGCCGCCTAGGATTAGAACGATGACTCATATCCACAAAAGCTGCATCATTCTGTATACCTTTATCTACATCATCCAAACTTGAAGTCGCCCGCCTCTTTCGCTTCTTCAAAAAATTCAACGTCATATTGGTAGCTATAGAATAAATCCACGTATAAAACATCGAATTCCCCCTAAACTTACTGACAGATCGATAAGCCTTCGCAAAAATATCCTGCAACAAATCATGCGTATCATCTTTATTAGATGTCATATTATACACCAGCCCATACAACTTCTGGCTATACTTCATCACCAACTCATCAAAAGCCTCAGTACTACCCTCCTGCGCCAGCGTCACAAGATGTAAATCAGGATCCACATTTGCACTAGGCTTTGTCTGAGCTCTCTCATCCATAGAAGATGTTGACGTTTCTACATCAACAGACCTCTCTAAATCAAGTGCATTGATAAGGTTTTTAGTCATCGTTGTTCGCTATCTATGACAAACATACCACACATTTGTTCAATATTCACCAAGAGATTCTAATACCAACCAATATTCAAAACACACATGCTAAACCAAATCACCTCCTAGACACCACATCACACCGCAAAGCACACGCATTTCACTCTATTTCATAGACTAATAACAAGTGGCGAGAAAAACCAGACACAAGCCGGACTGGTTTAAACTCCAATAAAAGTGTAACCACAGAATCATCCAAGCAACATGACTGAAGAATACCCCAAATAGTAACAAAAAAACCGCACCCACTCTGTACACGAAACACCTTCTAAAAAAACTATTAACCTGCCCCCCTTACACATCCTGATTCAACTCGCTTAGCGTGATTGACCATGGCTGGCTAAGTAGTTCTAGTTTCTTAAAGTAGCTGTATTGCAAACACATGTGGGCACACGAGCAACCCCATAGAATCGAGCTTACGGGCATACATCTCCTGAACACCTTCCATCGCCTCGACAAAGTTTACCTCTTATCTCGGAAATAAACACCCTCCTTTCTATTCCAATGGCCTAAGTTGGCTCTCTAAAAAAACCAGCTCACCGAACCAGGTGAGATAAAGTCGATAACTTCAATTTCTACTAATCTTTATGTGATGAGTTTAAGAGTCCATCACACAGCCCCTCAAATCCTTCACTGCAAGCGATTAGAATAATATGCACCTCCGATCTTAATATCTCTTGGTGGCGTATCGCGAGATTTAGCACCTAGCACAGCGATAGGACCTACTTCGCAACTACGTTTGCTAACTCAAAAGTAGGATGCAGTTCTGTAAATCCAGCTCCATATACGTCTTTTATAGCAGAACCAAACTCGCCACTAATCTGCTATTAGCAGCGTCACAACACGTCGGAATTTGATCGCCACATGAGAGCCCTTACCTCTAGCGAATTCCAGATGATCGCCTTCTTCTTTTGATAATTTAATGCGGTATATTTTAGCAGACATTCTTCGCATGATGCACATACTCAAAAAAGCAAACGCCTAATTTAAATTCCTTACACCTGAATAGTTACGTTTCTTTTTCATTTAATCATCTCTAGCGCTCCAACCTTTTATGTCCACATAGCCATTTAAAATGGCTATTAAAGCTACAAATAGACACAATTACTTCTTCGCCCAATGTCATCACATCTAATGTGCCCACCTGCCACTCAAGGCTATATTTAAAGTCAATTAATACCATTTGAACTGTTAGAATGGATTGATAGCACAACAAGATAGCAAGAGTAGCAAGGCAAGAGGAAAGCGAATAGTGGACTATGCAACTGACGTATAACGAAGCTAATCTTGATATATTGTTTTGCACTTCAAAAAATCAGCTCTACTGCTGTTTCCTAATATATTGAAACTACTATCAACCCAGAATAACTGTGAAAATGGTATTAAACCTAGAGAACATATAAAAGTGCAGCTATCCTCCTCACCATAAGAAGGCGAGAAACAACAAGCAATAAA
>CALGZA010000074.1 GCA_937934595.1 uncultured Verrucomicrobiales bacterium
TTCACAATGACTTCAAAGCGTCCTTAACCTCTAAATCCAGTTGTTGAGTCTTCAAATCAGCAAGTAAAGTATTCTTATTATTTAGAGGTGAAAACACATCCACCTTAGCCTTCATAATCATATCAGCATTAAAGACAGCCATACCCATATCATGAAATATAGCACCCTGCATTCCACTTGCACTCTTATCTTTATTCTCCATGAACTTCACATACTTCATGTTCTCAGAACAAAACTCATTCACCGCATCCACATCAGCAGTCAGAAACCACCACCCATCACTATCAACCCCCTGAGCTTCCGCCATTTGCTTCATTGAAGCCACACCATCGTCTTCTTTCATGATGCTCATCGTCACAATTCGAAAATTAGGATTACCCTTATGTTTCTCATACAAATCTCCCAATATCTCAAAATTCACCTTATTACACTCAGGGCATGAACCATAAAACTGAGCAAATACCCACACCTTACCCCTAAGAGACTGTAAACTCACCACCTCCCCATTCTGATTTTTCGCCGTAAAATCTTTTTCTAATTTCACTATATCATAGATACCTACCCTCTCCTTCATTAACTGCAACTGCATTGCTACAGCTCGTTCTGATGCCTTGTCAGTATCAGCCACAGCTAGCTTATCACGTTCTCTACCCAGATACATAAAACATGATATAATGATCGCACAAATAACAGCTACACAAACATAGATCATCACTATCTTGCCTGTATCACTGCCTTGCCCACCCTTGTTTTCCAAAGTTTCACTCATAATATAATTAATGCTAGTTAGGAAGACTCACTCTCCCACGCTGTCTCTTAAGACGATAACCCATAATAAGAATAAACAAAACAAATCCAGAAAAAATAATTAACGGTATATGATACCTATTAGAGTTATTCTTCTTAGAGAAATCCTCAATGGCTGACTCATGATTCAAAATATAATCAATATTCGTATACATATATTTCTGCCACTCACTATGTAAATTAGGACGTCCACTCTCCTTCTCTGCATCATACCTCGCTACAAAATAAAAATCATCCTGCTTACCCCTCAAATTCAAATGATAATCCACTATCCTTGTAATATCTGGTAATACCCGCTTCTTCGTTTCCGGATCCACGCGCTTCACATCCCCTAACTTCAGCTCTCTATTCAGATATTTTGCAAATGCATCACTATTCGAAGTCAAATAAAGCCAATCCTCACCCCCCCCACGCTCAACACAAAAAGCCTTTAGCTCATCTGCACTAAAAGAACTATATGCATCACCTGATATACACACCACCTGAAATTTCTCCTCCTCCGCATAACGCTCAGCAGCATTCCGTAATACATCCACTAACACCGCTGACTCACGCTCAGAATCCTTGGACACCACCGTCACCAAAGACACCTTATTCTCTAAAAAAGTGAACCCTTCTTTATAAAACTTCCCACCAGGCCCCTCCACCTGAAAATTCTTATCAATATCACCCAAAGTCATCGCCGGACGGCCCTTTAGCACCTCCTCATACTCCTCTCCCATCTTCTCCTTATACTTATAAACTATAAAGAACCCCCCTATCAACATCACAAGTATTAGAATGATTACAGTATTGCGGATCGCTACCGGATCTCTCTCAGCAGGCTCGTATGTTGGTTGCTCTTTCATGAATTACTCAGTCGCTTCTGACGCTTTACTAAGCTCAGTTCCAACAAAATGCAAGTAATCCTAGTGCCAATGGCAAATATAATAACGTAAACAAAAATAAACCACGTGAAGACTCTCGAGTCCCTGCCTTACCAAACTGAATTGCCAAGTAACACATATAACCACCAGCCAAGCCCCCTCCTACCCCATAAACCCAACTAGCATAACCAAGCCATGGAAGACTAGCCATTGGAGCCAATGCAGCGAGACACAAACTAAAAATAAATGCCAACCTCGCCGTCTTCTTTCCACTCACATCTCCATTACTCCACATTTTATAACCAGCATCCTCATACTCCTCACGGCATAACCAGTTAATAGCTACAAAATGTGGTAACTGCCACAAAAACAACAATGCAAAAAGATACCAAGCCTCACCATCACTCCACCCACCACCAGCTGCCACCCAACCAATCACAGGTGGAATAGCACCAGGAACAGCACCCACCAGAGTATTCATAGATGACTGCCTCTTCATCGGAGTATATACAAAAACATAAACCATTATAGTAATAGCCGCCAAATAAGCACTCCACGTCCCAACCATAGCACCCAAATGAATCACACCAAACGCACTAAGAACCCAACCAATCCCAAAAGCAGTAACTACATTCATCCTGTTCGAGGGCAACGGCCTATTCGCAGTTCGCTTCATCTGCCTATCCTGATGAATCTCCATCAGCTGATTAAATGCAGCACTTCCAAAAGCCGCTGCAGCAGTCCCCAACAACGTATGAAACAACTTCCACCAGTCCTCAATCCAAACCCCACTCACACTCTTAGACGCTAAAATATAACCAAACAATGTCGTAATCAAAACAAACGTATTCAAGCGCATCTTCGTCAAAACCATCAGATCCTCACGCAGCGTTACTACATCGCTTTTTACTTCATCTTCATTAACTTCTTTTCTCTTACTGCTCGCCATTTCTTGGCGCATCATGCATCTATAAATTCTTTTGCCAAGAACTAAGATTTTTCAAATTACATAACAAATCCCGCCCAAATATCACCACACCTCTCATTCCTCAAAAAATTCATAAAATAATAATTAAGATCCATTTATAAACCTACCAACTAACTTATTCACATCTTTTTTTCCATTTACCCAAGCCAACTAAATCGCCAACATCTGCCAACTCTCATATTATCCAAATCAACAAACCACACTGCTCTCATGCGATGCATCCAATGCGGCTCAATCGATGACAAAGTCATCGACTCCAGAATGTCTAAAGACGGAACCTCCATCCGTCGCAGACGAATGTGCCTCAAATGCAGTTACCGATACACCACCTACGAACAAATCGAACGCACCGAACTCAGAGTCGTCAAACGTGACGGATCTCGTCAACCACTCAACAGAGAAAAACTACTCAGAGGTCTCGTAAAAGCATGCGAAAAACGCCCAGTATCAATGGAAAGACTAGATCGCGCAGTAGAAGAAATACTAGCAGAACTTCATAAAGACCACTTATCAGAAGTCCCGTCAGGTGTCATCGGCGTCAAAGTTACAGACAAACTACACGATATAGACCCCGTTGCCTACGTCAGATACGTCTCCGTTTACCGCCAGTTCGAAGACGTAGGAGAATTCATCAAAGAAATCCAAAAACTCGAATACCGCGGCAGAAAAGACCCACTCCAGCCACCTCTATTCAAAGACTAAATCAAAACACATCAAAAGAATATCTCCCACATCAAACAAAGAAAACCATGATTTGCATCGCAGGAAACATGCCCATACTCCAAGTGGGCAAATACCAGATCACGAACTACGACACGTTCTGGATCCGTCGTGCCATCGAGACAGCCGCAAAAAAAGCCAACCAAACAAACCTCCTTTTCCTAGATGATGTATATGATGCCATCACCTACTACCTAGAACACAAATGTTCACTCAGACTACTCGCCATAGAATCACTATTCGAACGCATCAGCCACACCCTAAAAAGAATCGGCTGTGAAGCCATAGCAAACGCCCTCGTTATAGAATCTCCACCCGTCACCATCTCTCTCGAACGTGCCGCCTCAGAAGCCGGCAACGGATTCGAACTATCATTCTATAAAATCATCCAAGATGAAATCAGAGCTCTACAAAAACTAGGTGCCAGAGAAGTCTTCTTCAGTGACATGCGCGAATCAGTACTCACGCTCAAACAAGCTAAACAATGGTGCCCACAATGCCAACAGCTAGAAAACGACATCCTGCTCTGGCTCAAAAACGCAGGAACTCAACCAGAACGACAAGGCTACAGAATCCGCTGCTACATAGAAAAAATCAAAATCTAACACTCTCACGCATCATGCCTCACATCCTCATCGTCGAAGACGAATCTTCCATTGCAGAAACCATCACCTACGCTCTAAAAACAGAACTATTCAAGACCACCCACGTCACAACAGGTGCAGAAGCCACATCACTCATAGAGAAGAACAACTACTACGCTCTAGTCGTCCTAGACATCGGCCTCCCAGACACAACAGGGCTAGACGTCTGCCAGCAAATCCGTAAAAAATCAACAGTCCCCATCCTATTCCTCACCGCCAGAGACTCAGAAATCGATCGCATCCTAGGTCTAGAATTCGGCGCAGATGACTACGTCACCAAACCATTCAGCCCCAGAGAACTTGTTGCCCGCATCAAAGCCGTCCTCAGAAGAACATCATCCAACTCACCACAAAAAATCAACACGCACTCTAATCAAGGCATCAGCATAGACCCAGAAGCTATGACCATCCTCTGCTTCGGAGAACCAGTAGACCTCACCGCACACGAATACAAACTACTAGCTACATTCATATCCCAGCCCGGCAGAACATTCACCAGAGAACAACTCCTAGATCACGCTTGGGAGGACCCAGGCTCAGCTATGGACAGAACTGTAGATGCCCACATAAAAACACTCCGAGCGAAACTAACCTCTGCATCTGAGAAATGCTCATCAGTCATACAAACCAGACGCGGCCTAGGCTACTGCTACCACCCCCCGCAAAGTTGATCAAAGTCTCACTCTTACCACATCACTCCTCACCATCTTCTTCTCTTCCTCAAACTTTGAATTCCTATGTATGCTCACCAGCAGACCTATAGCAATCAAGGTAAATACCAAATTCGTCCCACCATAACTCACAAAAGCTAAAGGTAACCCAGTATTCGGAAGCACCCCAGTAGTCACACCTATATTCATCATACTAGGTATTACTACCAAACAAGTCAGACCAATACCCAGTAACCTACCAAAAACATCACTAGCATATATAGATACACCTATCCCATATACCGCTATTATCACAAAGCAAAAGACCGTACCCAAAGTAAACCATAACCCCAACTCCTCACCAATAATCGGAAAAATAAAATCCGTATGCGCAAACGGCAAATACCCATGCTTCTCAGCACCATTACCCAGTCCCAACCCATTTACACCACCATTACTAAAAGCCAACAAACTACGCCACTGCTGTAGCGCCGCCCCCAGTTTATTCGCCTCCATATCCGTAAAAGACGTTATCCTATCCCACCTATTCGGATTAGTATAAACAGCCAAAAACAACAACGTAATCCCACTAACAGCACTTAACAACAAATACCGAGCAAGAGTCCCAGCTATATACAATATTGCAAAACAAGCAGCACCTAAACCCACAGCAGTCCCCATATCCTTCTCAAAAAAGATGAGCCCCACAGGAATAGCTATCAACAACCCAGGAACTACAAAACCCTTCATTAAGGTCCTAGTCTCAGACTGATAATGCGCCAAATATGAACCAACCGCTATTATTACTCCTAACTTCGCCACCTCAGACGGCTGGAACTGACCCAGAACAGGCAACCTTATCCAGCGCGTCTCACCATTCACTGTATGCTTTACCCCAGGAACATAACACATAATCAACAAAATCACACTACACACAAATATCAACTTAGCATGTCGCTTGAAAAACCTGTAATCCATACAAGCTACTATCGCGGCCAACGTGACTCCTATAGCAGTCCACTGTGACTGCTTTATCAAATGAGAATACTTAGAATCCTCACCCTCCACCCAAACACTCGTAGAAGCTAACATAATCAGCCCCAGCACCACGAGAGCCGTCGTGCTAAGACATATCATTATTGCATTCCTTCTACCCATTATCCACTTCCAGAACTATTTCTTAGGAATTCTAACTACCATCCCTATCTTCATCTTTCTACTATCAACAGCAGGATTCATATCCACTATCTCCTGAGTGCGTAACTTATACCTCCTAGCCAAAACAGAGAAATTATCACCCTTCTTAATCTTATGCTCAAAATACCTAACAGCCACAGGACTAGCCACTACTACCGGCTCCTCCCTCACCATCAAGCCTAGCTTATTAGGGTCCCTATTTGGGCGTATCACCCTAGGTCTACGCCTTCTCGGCTGCGCAGCAAGTTCACGCTCCCCACCACTCTCTACAGCCTGACTAACAACACTCGCAGCTCTATTCTCACTTCCCTCGGCACCATCTATATTATAAGAATCCGGCACATCAGGATAAATCGTTCCTCTGTTAGTATTCGTCGTCTCACCAGTTTCACTCACACTCTTATTCTCATCATCAAGAACTATAGAATGATTCTCTATCGGCTCTTTATCACCCCATCCAGTGCCTATAACTATAGCTACTATAGCTAAAACATGCAGCACTAAAATAACCGTCAATGCCTTTCCTATTCCCACATTAGGAACATCTCCATCTAACTCATCCGCTGACGCCACAGCAGTAGCTCTCACTTTCCTACCTACTGTCCGCGCATACATTGCCCGGAATCCTTTTTGTGTCTTTCTCTTCGTTTGTAGTCTTTTCTTTTTCATGTTCTATGTTTGTTCTGGGGGTTTACTTTAATTTGAGTACAGCCTCGCGAAATACATCACCTCTATGCTCATACCCTCTAAATTGATCAAATGATGAGGTCCCAGGAGAAAAAAGAACCACATCGCCATGCTCTGAAAGTGATGCACTTAACTCCACCGCCTCCTCTAATACAGCCACCTCATACGTCTCCACCACATCCCTAAAAATAGCCCCAAGCTTAGCAGATATCTCACCAAATACTATAACGCACTTCGCATGCCTCTTCAGCCGGCCTACCACATCCTCATAATTCAAGCCCTTCTCCTTACCACCCGCTATTAATACCACAGGACGCGACTGACTCCGCAGCGCACTATCTAATGCATGCATATTCGTAGCCTTACTATCATTAAGATACTCAACTCCATCTAAAGTACGAATAAGCTCACAACGATGCATCGGCGGAGCAAACTCAGCCAAAGCAGGCGCTATCATATCCACACTCACCCCCACCTCAAGACAGGCACCTATAGCAGCCATAGCATTCTCAGCATTGTGAAGCCCTCGCAGCCTCGTCCCACCAAGATCTAAAACACCCTCATCTCCATAATAAATCACACCATCTACCAAACTAAAGTCACCACTCTCACACTCAGTACTAAAACTAAGCCTCCTCGCCAACAACTCTCCCACATCTTCACCTACACGCACAACCGCACTATTCCCTTCAGTCTGATTCTCAAATATACGTAACTTCGCATCCTTATAATCATCTATACTACTATAACGGTCCATATGATCCGCATCAAAATTCAACCACACTGAAACATCAGGCTTAAGCCCCCTTATCGTCTCCAACTGAAATGAACTCAACTCCAAAGCAATAGAATCAGGAACATCCTCCATCATCACAACCTCACTCAATGGAACACCATAATTACCACAAGCCACACAGCTCACACCACTATATGACATGATACGCTGAACCAATTCAGTCGTCGTAGTCTTACCATTAGTCCCAGTGATAGCTATAACCTTACCATCATAAAACATCGAGCCAAGCTCAGTCTCACCGATCACCTCACCAGCTTTCTCAGAAAACGCCGCCACATAATCTCCATACGTATCAATACCTGGTGATATCACCAACAAATCACAAGACACACCCCTACCCATCTCCCTCGTCGCCCCAGCTACACACTGAATCTCAGCAGGCAAACCCCCGATCTCATCACAAGAATCAAATAACGTCACATCTGCTCCACGAGAAGTCGCTAGCAAAGCCGCAGCCCTACCACTCCTTCCCGCACCCAGAACATGCACTATTTTACCCTCTATGATCATACTAACTTAAGTAACGATAGCCCTATAAAGGCACATATAATTGAAATAATCCAAAACCTAATAATCACCTGACTCTCATGCCACCCTCTTAACTCAAAGTGATGATGAATCGGCGCCATCGCAAAAATCCGCTTACCCCTTAACTTAAAGCTCCCCACCTGCAAAATAACAGACACAGCCTCCATCACAAAAACAAAACCAATGATCACCAACAAAAACTCCTGCTTAGTACAAATCGCCATAGTCCCCACACTCCCACCTATCGCCAAAGAACCAGTATCCCCCATGAAAACCTTCGCAGGATGGCAATTAAACCACAAAAAA
Organism: uncultured Verrucomicrobiales bacterium; assembly: GCA_937934595.1. Taxonomy (GTDB): domain Bacteria; phylum Verrucomicrobiota; class Verrucomicrobiia; order Verrucomicrobiales; family Akkermansiaceae; genus Rubritalea. Next base: position 8,190 of record CALGZA010000074.1, read on the forward strand.
CCAAAAGCAGAACCCGCCATAGCCATAATAAATACAGCCAGCTCACTCAACTGCGGATTAAACGGAATATGAATATGAGAGAATGATATTATATTTCCCGCCAAATAAGCTATCACAGCATACGCAATACAAGTCGTAATAGTACAACCACTAGCTAATCCATCTAAACCATCAGTCAAATTCACAGCATTAGACGCTCCTATAATAATAAATATGAAAAAAGGTATCGCTAAATAGGATAAATCCAAAATCGGACGCCTCAATAAAGGCAAACCCACCTCACTGATCGCCATCTGCTCAGCCTTACCATCCACTGACTTAACCCAGAAAGCATTCTCCCTTGGTATCTCATCACGCTGCATCTGCTTTACACGGTCATTACTTGCCTTGAACTCCACCTTAGCCTTCTCCTTAACCATTAAATCTCCATCTATGCCCGTATTAAAAAACAGAAATATCGCAGCTACAGCAGCCACACACGCCTGCCAAACTAACTTAAAACGTGAACTCACTCCCTCAGAATTCTTTAACTTCACCTTCGTGTAGTCATCCATAAAACCTAAAGCTCCCAAACCAAGCATCACAAACATCGTTACCCCAACAAAAGGATTCCATATCTGCCCACATAGAAAAACCGCTATAGTAATAGTCCCCAGTATCATCACCCCACCCATAGTAGGTGTCCCAGCCTTCGCTCCATGAAGCTCATGTAACTTGTGCACCTCCTCCGCAGTCCGTATCGGCTGACCTACCTTCAAAGAAATTAACCTCCTAATTACTCGTGGACCCACCCACAAAGAAAGCCCAAATGCCATCAAACACGCCAGAGCCGCTCGCACTGTCAAATACTTGAATATGTTCAGAAAACTAAATGTCTCCGCCCAGGACGCACCAGCTTGGTTCGCCTCATTCCACCATTGATAAATTAAGTATAACATCTATTTGTTTGTTGTTGAAAATGCTTGATCCATGATCTCTTCCATTCCTGCAGAACGGCTACCTTTAAATAAAACTACATCGCCGCTCACACAGCTATCCCGTAACCAAGCAGCAGCTACCTCCCTCTCATTAAAATGCTTCGCTCCCCCACCCGCACCTGCTGCACCCTCAGCAACAATCCCCGCAGCCTCACCCACTGAAACCGTAAATATCTCTCTCCTAGCAGCCAGCTCACCCATATCCCTATGCGCCCCATCAGCATGCTCACCTAGCTCAGCCATATGACCCAGCACAACATACTTCTGACCTCCACCCTCTCCAGGACTCTTAAGCTCCGCTAACGTCTCTATCGCAGCCTCCACAGACTCAGGATTCGCATTATAAGTATCATCAAAAATTGTCACCCCACCACACTCAAAAACCCTCAACCTTCCACTCGTCAAAGAAGTTCGGCTTAACCCTGCAGCTATCTTCTCAGAACTCATCCCCAGTGCATGCCCAGCTCCAGCCGCCAGCAGCGCATTCGCCACCATATGCCTCCCCACTACAGGAAGACTCACACGTATCGAATCCTCACCCTGAACAATCAAATCAAACTCGGAACCCAACGCATTCATCAACAAATTATCTGCCCTAACAGCACCTCTCCCATTCCCCACCACTAAAGTCTTAGCCCTAGTCCTACTCATAAAATGATCTATAAAATCACAAGCAGCAGATACTATAAACATACCATCCTCAGGCAAGCACTTAGCTAATTCCCCCTTCTCCTCAGCTATAGCCTCTACACTCCCCATAAACTCAATATGAGCAGTCCCTATGTTAGTTATAATCCCTATATCAGGCTGAGCTATACTACAAAGCGGAGCTATCTCACCAGGATTACTCATCCCCATCTCCCATACACAAACCTCATGCTCAGCCTCAGTCGCTAATATACTCAAAGGCAATCCAATATGATTATTGAAATTACCAACCGTAGCAGAAACTTTAAATGACTCCGCTAACACAGACTTCGTAAAATCCTTAGTACTAGTCTTACCATTAGACCCCGTTATCCCCACCACCCGGATATCCAAGCTTCGCCTATACCACGCAGCAAACTGTTGCAGAGCAGTCAGCGTGTCTCCTACCTTCACCACAGTAGCATCACCCAGATCCACTCCCTCAGGAACATCGCTCACCACCAAAACACCAGCACCTCCCGCCACAGCCTTATCAAGAAAATCATGTGCATCAAACCTCTCACCAACTAACGCAAAAAATGCACTACCACCACCCACGCTCCTCGTATCAGTAGACACAGAATCAATCAGAACATCCTCAGATCCCTGATGCAACACCCCGCCTACGGAGGCCACTAATGCTTTAACCGCGGTCTTTTTCATCTCTATCTCCTCTGTTAAATTTCTTCGCTCGCTCTTCACCCTCCTTAGCCTTCGCCACCCGCTCCTTTAAATCACTCGTACGTGATTCACTAAGCACCCTTCTTGCTATAGCACGGTCATCAAACTTTATCGTCGTATCTGCTAACTCCTGATAAGTCTCATGCCCCTTCCCAGCTATCAAAACCAGATCTCCAGAACGCGCTATCTTCACAGCAGACTCAATGGCCTCTGCTCTGTCAACAACCACCTGATATTTCTTACCTACCATCCCCTCCTCCACCATCTTAATAATAGACTCCGGGTCCTCACTTCGTGGATTATCTGAGGTAACAATACAGAACCCGCTGTTCTCCGCCGCAGCCTCGCCCATTAGCGGTCGCTTCTCCTTATCCCTATCACCTCCACAACCAAAAACCGTAATCAAATTATTCGGCTCAAGCTCCTTCATCGTCAAACATGCATTCCTTAAAGCATCAGGTGTATGAGCATAATCTACAAACAATGACATACCATTCACCGTACCCACATTCTCCATACGTCCAGGAACCTGCGGAGCATTGGCCAAAGCACTTACCGCATCCCTAACCTTCATTCCAGCCGCAGCACAAGCAGTAATCGCACTAACTACATTATATACATTAAACTTACCTATCAAAGGAACCTGAACCAAATAAGACTTCCCTCTAACATCAAGCTGAAATGATGTACCTTTAAACGTCTGCCTCACACCAGAAAACTTAAAATCACTATGCGCATTCATTCCATATGTCCACACAGATAACCTATCCCCTATCTCCTTCTCCATCCGCTGCCCATAATTATCATCAGTATTAATTACCGCCACAGAACGCTTCTCACTACCCGCCTCCTTCATCGCTATCATCTGCTCAAATAAAGCCAACTTCGCCCTAAAATAACTATCCATATCACCATGGTAATCCAGATGATCCTGCGTCAAATTAGAAAAAACTCCCACATCAAAATTAACCGCTCCCACACGCCTCTGCTCTAAACCATGTGAACTCACCTCCATCGCCACACCCCGGCAATCATTATCTGCCATCTCCCTCAAAAGCTGATGCAACTTAACAGCCCCAGGTGTCGTATGCGTAGCCTCAGAATCCCTCAGACCATTATCAAACTTTATCGTCCCCAATAACCCTGCACGCCGCCAAACATCCTTCATAATATGATGAATCAAGTAAGTAGTTGTCGTCTTACCATTTGTCCCAGTCACACCTATCACCTTCAATGCATCAGACGCATAGCCATAACGTGTATTTGCCATCTCCGCCAAAACCTCGCCCGTACGCTTAGCATGCACCCACGCCACCTTGTCAGCCTGCGTCTGACTCGGCGCAGACTCAGCCACCACAGCTACCGCCCCCTTGCTAATCGCATCATCTATAAACTGATGACCATCAACACTCCCAGAAATAGCTACAAACACCGCACCTCTCACCACCTCACGACTATCCGCCGTGATAAAACTTACCTGCGTGTCCATATCCCCAGAAACAACTGGATTCTCTATATTCTTGATGATCTCTTTTAATTTCATAATACGCTTAACCTACAGGCTCTCACCCCTCAGTCGGTGTTAAATTTCGATAAGCCGCTACCCGCTTCATCGTCTTCTTCCATATCGGAGCAGCCACAGTGCCTCCTCCAAAATTGTAATCCTTCTTACTCCTTGGCTCCTGAACCACTACAACACAGACAAATTTCGGTTTCTCTATCGGAAGCATCCCAGCAAATGATACCGTCTTCCTCGTCTTGCTATATGCCTTAGCCTTATTGTCCCAGATCTCAGCAGTCCCAGTCTTCCCTCCTTCAGAAAACTTCTCAACATCAGCCTGCGTCCCAGTGCCACCTTTTTGAACCACACTTTTTAATGCTTGTCTACAGTCTCTTGCTGTTCTCTCACTAATTACCCTTCGTATAACCTCAGGCTTATAATCCACCACCACCTCACCACTATATCCCTCTACCCTCTTTACAATACGAGGTCGCATCAAGTTCCCTCCATTCGCTATCGCACAATAAAAATTAGCAATCTGAATCGGAGTCACTCGCAGCGCATAACCAAATGAATTCCTAGAAAAATCAACCATATTACCCCTATCCCTTACCAAACCATCACTCTCACCACTTATCCCCGCTCCAGTCACCTCCCCAAAACCAAAACTCTTAACATAATTCATATAGCGCCTATACCCTACCTGCCTTGCTAGCATAAAAGTCCCTATGTTATTAGACTTCTGCGCTATCTCCCAAACCTTAAGATATCCCTTACCATGCTCATCCCGCACCGTAAACCTAGGTGACTTATTCCTATAATGCCCATTATGACAGAAAACCTTATCATCCAGCTTCCTCACCCGCTCATTAAGTGCCGCAGCTATAGCTACCAACTTAAAAGTAGAACCAGGCTCATACTCACCCTGCAGTGCATAGTTAAACTCATTGGTCAAAATCCCCTCGCGTGTCGCCAAGTTATAATGCGGCCTACTTCCTATACCTAAAATATCTCCATTACTCGGATCCATAACTATAATAGTTGCTCTCACCGGGTCATACTCACTCATCGTAGCATCTAACTGTTCATCCACTATAGCCTGAATACCCATATCAGTCGCCAATTGAACATTATTACCATTTATCGGCTCATGCACACTGCCCTTATGCGCCGGCATCACCTCACCTGACATATCCCTCATCTCTTTCTTAAATCCATCCTTACCCGCCAAGTGCTCCTCACATGCCTTCTCCACACCTGACTTTCCTACACGCTTGTTACCCCCACTCTGATATGCTGAATACCCAGTCACATGGGTCAACAAACCAGGAGAATTATGAAAACGCTTCATACTCTCAGTAAATCGAAAACCCTTTATCCGCTTCTTAGTAATCAACCCCTTTAATCTTGATGCAATGTCAGGAGCTATATTCTTCACTATCACCTTATCAGACATGCTCTTTTCATCTATATTGATCAACGCCTTTAGCTCATCCTTAGTCATCCCCAAAGGAGTCGATATCTCCTCACAAGCATAATCCAAATGCTGGTCAATAATCCACTGCCTATCCTTACTCTTATTCAGCAACCTGCGGCTTCGTAACTTAATCTTTCGCCCTCGCGTCTTCTCATCCCAGTCATACCACTCAGAAGTCTTACTCAGCTCCTGACACGCCACACCCTTAACCACTGTCCTCACCTCTTTAATGTGATACTTATCCACTATCAGAGTCTTAGAGATCACACTCTTCGCGATCACCTCACCATTACAATCCACTATCGTTCCACGTTTAGCCAACAAAGGATACGTCTTCTCATAAGAACTGCCTGCCTTCTTAGCATACTTATCCCTATCCACCACCTGCAAGAAATACAGACGCACCGATAACGCACTAAGCCCGATCACTAAGATCAGGCATAATTTAAAGCATCTCGTATGTGTCTGTTTATCCATTAATAAATGATCACTGCGCCATTATCTCAGATGCACCTGAGCCAACAACAGCTATCCCACCATCCGCACCATCACCCGTTGCACCTGGCTTCACCACCTCTAACTGACCAGGCTCAGTCTCTCGTAATGCAGAACCTCGCGCCAACAAATCCTCCTTCATCAAATACCTATCTAAATTCCTATCTATCTTAACATTAGTCATACTCACCCCAGCATACAGCTCATCTATCTCCTTCTGAACAGCATCAATCTTCCGCGCAACATCAATTTCCTTATTAGATGCATATACATGCATGATACCACCTACAGCTGAAATCACAGCAGCCATACCAAGCAAAACTAGCTCTCCAATACTAAGATTTTTCTTCCTACTCTTTCTTACATTCATTTTAAATAAACCTCTCTAAATTTCTGATAATTCCACCCTCTCCGCCACCCGCATAATCGCACTCCGCGACCTCGCATTCCTAGCAACCTCATCCTTACTCGCAGTCACAGGCTTCCTAGACACCAAATTAAAATAATAATCAGGATTAGGACGCGGCGCAGGCCACTCCTTCTTATCAACCTCCCTCGCAGAGGTCGCCTTCAAAAAACGCTTCACCATCCTATCCTCCAAACTATGAAAACTAATAACACAAAGCCTACCACCCGCGTTCAACAACTCAGACGCACTCTCTAACAAACCACGAAGCGAACCCAGCTCATCATTAACCTCTATCCGCAAAGCCTGAAAAACCTTTGTCGCAGGATGTATCCTCCTACCCATCCTAGGACACCAAGACTCAATACTCTCAGCTAACTGAGTCGTCGTAACAAACGGCCTCACATCCCTCTCCTCACATATTCGCCTCGCTATCTTTCTCGCAGACTTCTCCTCGCCATACTCCCAAAAAATACGCCTAAGCTCAGACTCCTCCCACCCATTCACTATATCCCCAGCAGTCACACCCTCATCACCCATCCGCATATCTAACGGACCGTCCTTTGAAAAAGAAAAACCCCTCTCCGCCTCATCAAACTGCCATGAAGAAACCCCAAGATCAACCAAAACACCATCCACTCCAGCCACACCGCGCTCACGCATCAGCGCCAACGCATCAGTATAATTACCCTTAACCGGTATAAAACGCTCACCAAACCGGGCCAACCTCTTACCAGCATAAGCCAAAGCCTCCGGATCTCTATCTATACCATAAACAGTCGCTCCAGATTCCAGCATACGCTCACTATGACCACCTCCCCCTAACGTTCCATCCACCAGCACCTTACCCGCTCCCGGAGCCATAAAACCCACAGCCTCATCAAGCATCACCGTCTCATGATAATAACCTAACTCATCACCGCCTCCCTGCTCACCTGAAGACTCATTCATAAACCATTTAACAACAGAAGAACCGAACCACCCCTCAACCGGAGTACCCCCATCTATCGCTAACGCTGGTATTAATCTTAACATTCCAATTTAAAAATTCTCATTACCACTAAAAGAAATCAACCTCCTCATTAAGCCTCGCCGTCTCAGCATCCTCACGCTCCTTCATAACACTATAATTCGCCGGACTAAATATCTCAAAATAAGTCCCTCTCCCCACCAGCTGAACCACCTCACCAGACACCAACCCCGGCCTCTCACACCAAGCCTTAGGTATCAACAACTTACCCTGATCACTCATAGTCGCCTTCTGACAACGTGAATGCAACTTACCTTTCATATTCTTCTTCTCCGCAGGAGACCAGCTCTCCATCCCATCAACCGTCCGTAACATATCCTCATACTCACGCTCCGTCAGAACCCTTAACGTCTCCACCTTATACTTAGATGACTGTAACAAACGTAACACTCCTCCACTCGCCAAAGGCCGCCAATCTGCAGGCACTGAAACCCTGTTCTTAGGATCCAGCTTGTGTTCATAATCGCCCTGCAAGGCATGTTCGTTTTCATTCATCAGTGTAGGAGTGTGCCATCTAACGACACATTGATACACTTCAGTACACTTGGATGTCAACGCAAAACCACTAAACTTTCTAATAACTACCCAAATTTTAGTAAAGAACTAAGCATTATCAATATAAATTAAATACATAAACCAATAAAATAAACATAACCACCCCCCTCCACACCCCAAAAAAACACCCATCTAAAACAAAAAAAAGACGCCAAAGGAAAAACCCCTGACGCCCTTACTAAAAACAAAGCCCCCTAAGAATACTTCTCAATCATCCTCTTAGTAAACGCATAACCATCTCTTACAATGTCCATTCTAGGATTAAAGTCGCGCCACACATTTATAGCATTAGCAAAACCCAGATCATCACGAGAAAAAGCCTCTATATAATACCACCCATCATAACCCACCTCAGCTATCGTCCCAAAAACCTCATCCCAAGCCACCGTACCAGAACCAGGTGTACCACGGTCATTCTCACTAATATGAACATGCGTCATCACAGGCGCTATCGTCCTAATAGCCTCCGCAAAAGACTTCTCCTCAATATTAGCATGATGCGGATCAAACATCCCCCTAACATGAGAATGATCAACAAGATCAACTAAATGCTTCAACTGCTCCATCGTATTGCACAAATAACACTCAAAACGATTCAACGCCTCAGGAGTCAAAGTTATACCCGCCTGCGCCGCATACTCCCCACACTCCCTCAAAACCTCCGCACTCCGCTTATACTCATCCTCATTAGGACTATTCCTAGAAAAATTAGAAAAAGCAGAATGGAAAGGCCCACATATATTCTTACCTCCAGTCACATGCATATGATCAATAGCCTCCTTAATCACATCCACCGCATTCCTGCGCACCGCAGCATCAGCAGAAATAGGATCAGCCTCCACCCCCAACCCTAAACACCCATTCACCTCAAGATCGATAGACTTCAAAAACTTCCCCACCTCACGATAATTATCCGTATCCGTATCAGCTAAAAAGATCTCAATCCCATCATAACCCACCTCCTTAATCATCTCAATATCCGCAAAGTGCTCACTAGTCACATTCGTTGCCCACAAATGCATATTCAATCCTATTTTCATAATATTCTTCTGTTGGTATGTTAAATTACAAGCGCATCCTTTCACAAATCCCACCTCTTGTCCTCAGTAAAATGAAACATTTTTGAAACCCAAAACCACCCCCCTCTCAAAAGAAAAAAAGCCTAAAATTGCACTCGCAGAAAACAACAAACCAACCTAGCCTCCCACCACCCCAACAACCAAATCAACATGCCCACAAACACCCACAAAACCATATCAGATCAAATTAAGACAGACCCCGTCATCACCAACACCATTGATCAGCTCCTCACCCGCTGCCAAGAAATACAATCACAAATCACCAACATCAAACCACCCAGCTCAGAACTCAAACAAACCTACGAAGAATCAATAAAAATATTCTCAGAACTCCGAGGAGGAGGACTCTTCTTCCCCTACCTCGCCACAGGCGCAGGCGCAGGACCATTCGTAGAACTCGCAGACGGCAGCATTAAATATGACCTCACCTGCGGAATCGGCGTCCACATCATGGGGCACGGCCACCCCATCGTCATGAAAGCCAGCATCGAAGCAGGACTAGAAGACGTCACCATGCAAGGCAACCTCCAACAAAACACCAACAGCATGACCCTCTGCCAAAAACTCATCGACCTCGCCAATCAACAAAAAGGAAGCAAACTAAAACACTGCTTCCTCAGCTCATCAGGAGTCATGGCAGGAGAAAACGCACTCAAAATGGCAATGCAAAAAAACGCCCCAGCATCTCGCGTCCTCGCATTCGAACGCTGCTTCGCCGGCAGATCCCTCGCCTTCTCGCAAATCAACGACAAACCAGCCTTCCGTGACGGCCTCCCAGAAATACTCAGCGTTGACTACGTCCCATTCTTCGACATAAACGACCCAGAAGGCAGCACACATCGCGCTGTAACAACACTCAAAAAACACCTCTCACGCCACCCCAAACAATACGCCGCCATGTTCTTCGAGATCATCCAAGGTGAAGGTGGTTTCCACATCGGCTCAGAAACATTCCACCGCACACTCATGCAAATCTGCAAAGACCACGGCGTAGCCGTCCTCGCAGACGAAGTTCAAACCTTCTGCCGCACACACCACCCATTCGCATTCCAAGAATTCAACCTCTCAGACCTCATAGACATCGTCTGGGTCGGCAAAGCTGCACAAGTATGCGCCACACTATTCAGCAAAGAATTCCTCCCCCGCCCAGGACTCATCGCTCAGACATACACCGCATCCTCAGCCACCATAGCAGCATCCATCGCCATACTAAACGAGCTAGACAACGGAACATACTTCGGAACAAACGGAAAAACAGCCAAACTACACCAACTATTCATCAACGGATTCCAAGACATCGCCAACCGTCACCCACACCTCCTAACAGGCCCATTCGGACTCGGAGCCATGACAGGATGCACAGTCCACGGAGGAGACGCCACCAAAGTCACCAACCTCATCCACCACCTCTACGAAAACGGTGTCATCGCATTCCTAGCTGGCGCCAACCCCACCCGCCTCAGATTCCTAGTCCCCATCGGAGCACTAGAACCTAAACACATTACTGAAATACTAGAAATACTAGAAAACTCAATACTAGCCACAGCATAAAACCTATCAACAACAACACTCCCCACCACATCTCATGCCAAGATTTTCATCAACAACCTATTGACCTACGGCCTGATCTGGACATAATCCCCACGCCGTCCCAAAAAATGGACTGCATACACACAAACATACTTAAACTTTAAAGAATCATGGCAACATACGCAATCAACGGCTTCGGACGCATCGGGCGCAACGTTCTCAGAGTCCTCATCGAAAAAGGTGAACTCAACAACGTAGTAGCAATCAACGACCTCACAGACAATAAAACACTCGCCCACCTACTCAAATACGACTCATCACAAGGCAAACTAGACGTAGAAATCTCCTTCGATGAAGAATTCCTAATCGTCAACGGCCACAAAATCCACGCATCCGCTCAGCGTGACCCAGAACTACTCCCATGGAAAGAACTCGGAGTCGACGTCGTCCTCGAATCAACAGGATTCTTCGCAAACCACGCAGGTTCTCAAAAACACATCAACGCAGGTGCCAAAAAAGTCCTCATCTCAGCTCCAGCTCCAGATCCAGACCTCATGATGTGTATCGGTATCAACGACGACCAATATGACCCATCAAAGCATCACATCGTATCAAACGCATCATGCACCACTAACTGCCTCGCTCCAATGGTCAAAGTCCTTAACGACTCATTCGGGCTCATCCAAGGAATGATGGCCACCATCCACTCATACACCAACGATCAACGCATCCTTGACCTACCACACAGTGACCTACGCCGCTCACGCGCAGCTGCACTAAACATCATCCCCACATCCACAGGAGCAGCGAAAGCCATTGGCGTAGTCATCCCTGAGCTCAAAGGAAAACTAAACGGAAACTCATACAGAGTCCCAACACCTACAGGATCTATCACAGACTTCGTCTGCACACTAAAAAGAGAAGTCACTCTAGATGAAGTAAACGCAGCATTCAAAGCCGCAGCCGATGGCCCCATGAAAGGCGTCCTAGAATACACAGACGAGCCCATCGTCCTCCAAGACATCGTCTCAAACCCACACAGCTCAATCTACGACTCAGGCTGCACCATCGTTGACGGAACCATGGTAAAACTCGCATCATGGTATGACAACGAATGGGGATACTCAAGCAGAGCCGCAGAAGGTCTAGCCATGCTCGGCGCTTCAGTCTAATTCATTCGCAAAATGAAATAACATTTCCACAGGGGAGGCTAAATATAGCCTCCCCTGTTTTCATTATCACACCACTAAAATCAAACAACACCACACCTATGAAACTCTCTATCACAGACATCCAAGTAAACGAAAAAGAAATCCTCATGCGCTGCGACTTCAACGTCCCATACAACAGCAACCTTGAAATCACCGATGACACTCGCATCAAAGCCGCCATCCCATCCATTCAGCACCTCCTCAATCACGGCGCCAAACTCGTCATCTGCTCACACATGGGAAGACCAGCCGGAAAACCAGAAGAAAAATACTCACTCCGCCCAGTCGCAACACGCCTATCAGAATTACTCGGAAAAACAGTAGCATTCGCAACAGACACCATCGGAGAAAACGCCACCAAACTCCGCTCAGAACTCCTCCCAGGAAACGCCATCCTTCTTGAAAACACACGCTTCAACGAAAAAGAAAAAGCCAATGACCCAGAATTCGCAAAAGCACTCGCCGCTAACGCAGAAATCTTCGTCAACGACGCATTCGGAACAGCACACAGAGCTCACGCATCCACAGAAGGAGTCACCCACCACGTCTCACAAAGCGCCATGGGATTCCTCATCGCCAGTGAACTAGAATTCCTACTCGACAAACTCGCCAAACCAGAACGCCCATTCCTAGCCATCATGGGTGGAGCCAAAGTCGGAGACAAAATCCAAGTCATCCGCTCCATGATGGAAAAAGCTGACGAATTCATCATCGGCGGAGCCATGGCATACACATTCAGAAAAGCTCAAGGATACCAAATAGGCAAATCACTCGTCCAAGACGAATTCATGGACCTCTCACTAGAACTACTCAAAGAAGCAGAACAAAAAGGCATCAAATTCCACCTCCCTGCAGACACCAGAGTCGCACAAGAATTCAAAGACGACGCAGAAACAAAAGTCACCGCCCCATACTCAGACGGTGGCGCCATCGAAGACGACTGGGAAGGAATCGACATCGGCGACGTAGCCATCCAAGACTTCAAAAACGTAGTAGCAGGAGCAAAAACCATCCTCTGGAACGGACCAATGGGAGTTTTCGAGAAAACTAACTTCGCCAAAGGAACCATCGAACTCGCAGAAGCAGTCGCCAAAGCAGACGCACTCACCATCGTCGGTGGCGGAGACTCAGTTACCGCAGCTAACAAATTCTGCAACCCCGCAGACTTCGACTTCCTCTCAACAGGCGGCGGCGCATCACTAGAACTACTAGAAGGAAAAGAACTACCAGGAGTAGCAGCACTCACAAACAAAATTTAAAGTAACAATTTCGTCACCTAATACCATCATTTAATGTTTGATATTAGGTGACTATTCTTCACCATCTAAGCATGCGAAATAAGCTCATCTCATCGTTCCTAATAGCCATAAACTTCATACTCATCACAGCTTGCAGCAAGAAACAAGACACCACGTCCACCCAGAACCAAACTCCAGAAGACACTAATAAACGTATCGTCATCACATTCACATACGGCTCAGAAAAAAAACACTGGATAGAAAAAGCTACAAATCAATTCAATAACCAAAAACACAAATCCTCAGACGGACGCCACATTCACGTCCACCAAATCCCCATGGGATCAGGTGAATGCATTCGTGAAGTAAATCAAGGATCCAGAAAAGTACACATCATCTCCCCCGCATCAGAAGCATTCATCAAACTCGGAAACGCAGAATCACAATCCAAGACCAACACAAACCTTGTAAACAACACCCAAAACCTCTGCCTCTCTCCCGTAGTCATCGCCATGTGGGAACCTATGGCGCAAGCTCTCGGTCACGGCAAAAAATCAATCGGTTGGAAAGAAATCCACAACATGGCTCAAGACCCAAACGGCTGGGCAACACACAACAAACCACAATGGGGACAGTTCCGGTTCGGACACACACACCCAGACTTCTCTAACAGCGGACTCATCTCCCTCATAGCAGAAGTATACGCCAGCACTAACAAACAACGTAACCTAACTCTAAACGATATCCAAGACCCAAAAGTAGGCAAATATCTAGAAGAAATCGAACAGTCCATCGTTCACTACGGAAAATCAACAGGCTTCTTCGGACGCAAAATGTTCAACTCAGGACCAGAATACCTATCAGCCGCCGTGCTCTACGAAAGCATGGTCATCGAATCCAGAAAAAAAACTGACCTCCCCTTCCCAGTTGTCGCCATATACCCAAGAGAAGGAACATTCTGGTCAGACCACCCAGCAGGCATCGTAAACAGAGAATGGGTCACAGATGAACACAAACAAGCCGCCCAAACCTACCTAGACTTCCTCCTCACCAAAGACCAACAAACCAAAGTCATGGACTTCGGATTCCGACCCGGTGATGTCACAATTCCACTCAATGACACCTTCTCAGAAAAAAACGGAGTAGACGCCAATCAACCAAAAACCACTCTCGAAGTCCCAGAAGTCCCCATTATCTCAGAAATCCGCAAACTCTGGTTCAAGCACAAAAAGAAAGCTCACATCTGCCTCGCCCTTGACGTCTCAGGAAGCATGAACGAAAACAACAAAATCAAATCAGCAAAAGAAGGTGCCAAAAAACTCGTCCAAACCCTCTCCCCTGATGATTCATTCTCACTCATCACATTCTCAACCAAACCAATCTGGATTTTAAAAAACGCGAACATAGGAAAAAACAAAGAACAAATCATCAGAGAAATCAACAGCCTCTACGCATCTGGTGGAACCGCTCTCTATGACTCAGTATCAGCTGGATTCAACCACTTCCAAGCAAACCCAGAACCAAAAAAAATCACATCAATCGTCGTCCTCTCAGACGGAGAAGACACCAAAAGCAATAAAAAATTAAATATCCTCATACCACAAATAACATCAAATAACGAAGGCAAAAACACTCGCGTATTCACCATCGGATACGGAAAAGGGGCTAAAATGAAAACCCTAAAACGAATCGCAGAATCAACAAAAGCTAAAGCATTCAAAGGAAACACCAAAGACATCGAAAAAATATTCCTCGAAATATCAACATTCTTCTAAACAACTTTAATATTTAATACCAAAACACCATGTCACAAGATCAACCAGGACTCACCTCACTCGGAAAATTTGTCGTCTTCATCTTCATCCTAGGATGCCTAGCTGGAGGTGCATACTTCCTCATCAAAACACCAAGCTCAGAAAACCCAGATACCAATCCATCGGCCTCTAACCAAGCTACACCTAAAAATCAAACCACCATCGGAATAGCATACGGAACAGAAAAAAGACGATGGCTCAAATGGGCAGTCGAAGAATTCAAAAAAACAGACGCCAGTAAAAACATTAAAGTCAACCTCATCCCAATGGGATCAATAGAAGGTGCTGACGCATTCCTTGCCGGAGACAAAAACATCCACGTATGGTCACCAGCATCAGCCGCATACAAAGACAAATTCATCCAAGACTTTCAACTAAAATACCACAAACAACCAATTATAAACAAAAACGACAACAAACTCGTCCTCACCCCTATGGTCTTCGTCATGTGGAAAAACCGCTACCAAGCATTCATACAAAAATACGGTAAACTCAACTTCGACTCAATCCGCCAAGCTATGATCGCCCAGAACGGCTGGGCAGGCATCCCAGAAAAATCAGACTGGGGATACTTCAAATTCGGTCACACTAACCCCAAAAAATCAAACTCAGGACTCCTCGCCCTCATCCTAGCAGCATACGATTACCACAATAAACTCAATAACCTAACAGCCGCTAACATCGTCAATAGCGACTTCAGAAAATGGTCAAACGAACTCGCCAACGGTTCAAGCACAAAAATGAACAGCTCCGGTAACCTCATGAGAGAAATGGTCAGCAAAGGAGCCTCAGTCTATGATATCGTAATCGTATACGAAAACCTAGCCATGAGCTTCTGTGAAAACGCCAGAGGACGTAGCGGAGAATTCACCGTTATATACCCAGAAAAAAACATCTGGAACGAAAACCCATACTACATCATCGACACACCATGGACATCAAATGACCAAAAAAACGCAGCTCAAATATTCTACGACTTCCTTAAAACAGAAAAAATCCAACAAAAAGCAGTCAACCAAGGATTTAGACCAGACAACCTAAACGTCCCCATCAAATCCCCTAACAGCCCATTCATTAAATACGCCGCAAACGGCATCAAAACAGATATCAACTCAGTCTGTGAACCACCATCAGCAGACGTCATCAACAACATATTCATCGGCTGGGACCGTAAACAGCAATAACAAACACATGTGGAAGTATATAAAAGCTGCATTCGCAGTAAAACAACACATCCCCCTGCTCGGCTCCATACCGATCAACGCTATCATCCTCCCCATCATAGCCTGCCTAACCATCATTCATCCCGCCTTCCTCCTCATCGGAATAGGATTTGAAGCAGCTCTCATCTACTCCCTCTCATCAAGCCCCAGATTCCGTCAACTCGTAGACTCACCAAAAATACAAGAAATACAACGCCAACAAGAAGACCGTCGCACAGAACTCATCAACAAACTCAACGAACCTAACCGCCAGCAATTCCTCAAACTAGAAAAAAGAATCGCTCAAACTCAAGCGTCATATCATGAATTCGATTCGCCCGACTACATCAGCGAACCAAACCTCAAAAGCCTAAACTCACTCGCTTGGATCTACCTAAAACTCATCTTCGCTAAAGCCGCTCTCACAGGTTCAGAAGGTGACCAAAACGCCATCCACCTCGAACAACAAATTCAAAACCTCAAAAACGAACTCAACAACAAACAAGTCTCAAACTCAGTCAGAAAATCAAAAGAAGCCACGCTCGAAATCCTAGACAAACGCCTCAAACATTTCGTAAAACGTAATGATACAATAGAAGAAATAAACGCAGATATCACCAGAATCGAAGCCCAAGTTGAACTCGCCAGAGACAACGCCAGACTACACGCTAAACCAGAAGCCATATCCATGGACGTAGACCTAGCATCAGACACCCTCCAGTCAGTCTGGTTCTACGGTGAAGCAGATGACACCATCCACAGCCTAAACGAGCAATACTCCGAACAAAGCCCCCTCGCTCAATAAACACCCATAATAAATCTTCACCCACCAGAGTCACCCACAATGATTCGACAAAAACAAAACCTCGTGCTAACAGAGCCATCAAAACCAATTAAAATAAAACTATGTCACGCAAACTAATCATCGCAGCCAACTGGAAAATGAACAAAGGACCAGCAGAAACCGAAAAATTCCTCGAAGAATTCCTCGGCTCCGCAGCAGACCTAACAGACAAAGCAGACCTCATCATCGCACCAAATTCACTTTCCATCCCCACAGCCTCAGAACTCATCAATGACATAAACCCATCCATCGGCCTCGCTGCTCAAACAGTCTCTGAAAATGACAATGGCGCATTCACTGGTGAAACCAGCACAGAAATGCTCAAAGAACTCTTCGTCAACTACGTCATCATCGGCCACTCAGAGCGCCGCAGCATCTTCGGTGAAACCAACGAACAAATAAACGCCAAACTCAAAAAAGCCCTATCTGCAGAAATAACCCCACTATTCTGTATCGGTGAAACACTCGCTCAACGTGAAAGCGGTCAACTAGAAACCATACTCGGATCACAAATCAAAGAAGGGCTCGAAGGCATAGAAGACATCTCCAACCTAGTCATCGCATACGAGCCAGTCTGGGCAATAGGAACCGGCGTCACAGCATCAGCACAACAAGCTCAGGACACCCACAAATACTGCCGCTCAGTCATCGAAGAACTCTACGGATCACAAGCCGCGGCTAACATCCGCATCCAATACGGTGGTTCAGTTAAAGGAGCTAACTCAGCAGAACTCCTCGGCCAGCCAGACATAGACGGAGCTCTAGTCGGAGGCGCAGCCCTCGAGCCAGATTCCTTCCTAGAACTCATCCGTAATGCTGTAGCCTAACACATCGAAATACAAACCCATTCAGATCAAACAACACCTCAGAAGTAACCCTTCTGAGGTTTTTTTACGCCACAACAAATAACTCCCCCTAATACCACTCTGTAAAACTAAGGAGACAAGATACGTTTTCTATGATACAGTTTTTTCATGGGAAGAAAACGTGGTCGTATAGACTTTAAAAATGAAGCCGAGGAAGTAGCTACACGCTTTAAGAGTGAAAAAATTCAAT
>CALGZA010000075.1 GCA_937934595.1 uncultured Verrucomicrobiales bacterium
TTTTTGAAGTGCACAACAATATATCAAGATTAGCTTCGTTATTCGTCAGTTGTATAGTGCACTATACGCTTTCCTCTTGCCTTGCTACTCTTGCTATCTTGTTGTGCTATCAATCCATTCTAACCGTTCAAATGGTATTAGGATCATGGTGGCTCCTCAATAATGCTGAAGATATAGCTCACTTGAGGGTGCTACTGGAAAACCAGCTCAGGGAAGAGTTTTTGGCAAGTAAATCTGCGCAAAAAATCACACCCCAGAAAATATTTTATTTGACGTAACGTTCTGCTTTTGTATGATTTATCAATGAAAAAATTAATCTGTTTTGCTGTTTTGTGTTTACTTATGGGTAATGTTTTTGCGGGTCCAATATATACTCACGCGGAAGGCGTTAAGTGGGGTGACAAAGTTAAGAATCAAATTCCGTTGAAAGATCGCATTTATGTTTATTTACGTTCTACAAGTAAAAACTCAGAAGATTGGAAGCGAGCAAGAAGTATCCCAGTAAAGATTCTTAGTGCGAAAAATAACAAAAAAATATCTGATGTTATTAAAAATATAAATGGAATCTTTCCTAAAAATTACCCGAGTAAAGTATATCTTATATTTTATCGTAAAGATAACTTTGACGGGAACTTCACTGCTCTTTTAAAGTCTAATGCTGGCAATTATGAAGTTAAGCGAGATAAGAAAAAGCTAGAATCTAAGGTTTTACCCAGAGATGTATTCTTTATAGGCCGTTTGTAATATTTTGTGCTTACTGTTCTAGTTTTTGAATCAATTATTGATAAATTAATAGTTGCGACTGACGCAACAGAGATCAACTTTTTTGTAATAGTTGATACTTGATCAGTCAGTAACTAGAGGATTTTAGCTGTTGTGTGATAGATTGTCTTCAGTTGGAATGTTTTTTGCAAAGCTAAGTGCAGAGATCAGTGCGCAGCGGGTGGGACGGATGAATGAGAAGTTCTTGCATGATAAGGTGGTTGATGATCTTTTGGCGGAGATTCAGTCACTTAAGGAGAGGCTGAGTGAGCACCCTCATAGAGACTATGTGTTTGCTTATCTTGAGGAGAGGTAGTTGTTTTGGTATTATTCTAGGCCGAATGCTAGTGCGAGGTTTCCTTGTGCTAGCTTGCTGAACTCGTCCCAGTTTTCTTGTTTTTTTGGTGGGTTAGCTGGTGAGAAGAGGTTATTTTGTTGTATATTTTGGATGGCTTGAGTGGTCCATTCTTTTGCGTTTTGGAGGAGGTCATGGTTGAAGTTATCCCAGATTTGGAAGCTTGTTTCTGAGAGTGTGTTAGGCATTTGGATGTATCCTATTTGGGGTATTTCTGAGCATTTGTAGTGTTCTTGTGCGAACCATGCGTAGATGGGTAGTTGGAGGTTTTTCCAGATTTTTTCTGGGCTATTTTTTTTGGAAGGGGGGAGTAGGGGGCCGCATATTGGGCGGTTTTCTTCTGGTTTGAGGTTATCGATGTGAGCTTGAAGTGGTGGTTTGGCTGAGCCGGATGTTTTGTAGTCAATGACGCGGATTTCACCTGTTTGCTGGTGTCTGTCTACGCGGTCTATCTGCATTTTTATGGGGTGTCCGTTGATGTCCCAATGGATGGTATTACCTATATCGAGTTCGACATCGATGATTTGCCAGCCTGCTGCGGTTTGTTCTGCTTGGATATTTGCGAGGCTGTGGAGTCTTGATTTGGCGATTTCTGCTTGTATTTTTAGAGCTAGGTTTGGGTTAGGGCCGAAGCGGGCGAACATTTCTTTTTCTAGAAGTGAGTCGAATGTGAGTTGGATTTTTTTTGCGGATGTGGAGTGACGAATGGAGGTGTCTAGTCCGAATTTTTCAACGACTGCGTGAACGAGTAGTCCGAAGTCTAGTGCGTTCATTTCTTTTTTATTGGCTTCATAGCGTTCCATTCTGACGATGCGTTTGAGGTAGAATCTGAATGGGCAGTTGAGGTAGTCTTTGAGGGCTGATGGGGATAGGGCTCTGATGGTTTTGTTTTTAGTGGAGTATGGGTTGCTGATGTTTGGGATGTTGAGTTGCCAGTCTCTTTGCCATGCGCTGGGGTTTGATGACTGGATCTGAGGTTCTCCGAAGAGGCTCTGGACTCTTTCTGCTAGTTCTTTTCCGTTGGTGCGGAGGAGGAGTCTGGATGGGGTGTTAGGGTCACTGCTTGTGTTTAGCTTGCTGAGTGTGATGTGGATGTTTTCTCTGCTTTCTGTTAGAGATTTTAGGATGTAGCTGTCTCTGGCGTAGTTGATGTTACCGCTTTCCATTTCTAGCATTTCGCGGAAGTTGTCTGGTAGGAAGGGGTCATCACCGCTGTATTGTGGGACTTGACCTTCGTGGAGGCCGGTGAGGAAGAGGTTAGGAGCGTCTTGGTAGATGAGTTCCATCCATCCGAGTAGGTCTGTGGTGCTGTTGTTGGTGTCTATGTAGCTTTTCTTTTGGGTGATGATTTCTATTAGGATTTCGATGGCTTGGGTGATGTCTAGGCCTTTTTTGTTGTTGTGGGTTTCGATTTTTTCGAATGCGTCTATGATGTCTGCGATGTCATCGACGAGTATGGATGCGATTTCTGGTTTGGTTCTGTTAAGGAGTTTGGCGATCCATCCTCTGAGTCCTCGGATTTTGTTTCCGGTGAGCATTTTTTGGGTTTCTTGGATGAAGTGGTTTAGGCAGTGTTTGAGATGTTGGTAGTTCTCAGTTGAGGAGTTTTGGAGGTGATGGTTTATTTCTGTGGCTTTTTGGGTGAGTCTTTGTTTGAGGTAAAGGTCTAGTTCACGGGTTAGTGTGTAGCGGTCCATCTGGTCAGGGATGAACGCTTCCATTTCTGGGAGTCTGATGAGTTTAGCGAAGGCTGAGATGGGGTGTTTTTCGTTGGCTGTTAGCCATTCTGTGAGTGCTGTTAGGAATAGGATGAGGCTGCTGGATCTTGTGCTGGTGCCTTCTGGGTCGTATGTATTCCAGCCTGATTTGGAGAATTGTTGTTGTATGGGGAGGACCATGTCACGATCACAGAGGGCTAGGGTGATTTGATTTGGGCTGAGTTGTTTTTTTGCGATTTGGCTGATGGTGTGTTTGGCGGCGAGTGTGGGGTTTTCTGCTAGTGTGACGTTGTCTTTCCAATGGTTGATGGGAATTGTGCAGGTGTTCCAGTATTCGCTGAGTGGTCTTCCCCATTGGTCAAAGTGTTGGCGATGGGTTTCAGGTGCGTGGATGATGATTTCGATGGGTGTGTTTGCTTCTGATAGTTTGTTTAGTTGAGCGATGGCGATAGGGCTGAGGTCACAGACTCCGGCGATGATGATTTGTTTGTGTGAGGGGATGTTATTGAGTGTATTATCTTGTTTGTTTGGGATGCGCCATTTGCGAAGTAGTGAGGTGACTTGGTTATCGATTTTGGCGAGGTCTTGCCAGCGCTCAGATTCGATGCTTCTGCGGCTTATTTCTTGGAATGTTTTGTTGTTTTCGAGGAGTGTGTTTTGTAGATTTGTGAGTTGTTTAGCGACGTTGAATGCCCATCTGAAGCTGTGGATGACTCCTTCTGGTGGGTCTTTTGGGAATAGGCCGCGAGCCTTTTCTAGGTTAAGGCTGAGTAGTGTTTGGGTCCATGCTGCTATGTTTGCGGCGCGGTTTCCTGGGTTGTTGTTAGGGAGTAGTATTTCTGGTGTTGTGACACGTGGTGAGAGGCCGATGCCTGCATGGGCTAGTGCTTTTCTGAGTTCTCTTCCTGACTGGACGGTGGGGACGATGATGATTTTATTTTCGATCTCTTGCTGTGTTGAGGTGAGGTGGTTGACGAGCTGGTTGAGCAGGGGTTTGTCCCAGTTTAGGAATGTCATTCGTGGCATGATGTGGATGTTATCTTATTTTTTAATTAGCTCAATAATGGACTTCACATTTGGGGTGTATGGTTTTAGGAATGTGCTATGAAAAATGTGGTAGAGCTTTTGCAGACTTTGATACGAATCCCTAGTGTGAATTCTGATAATTGTCCTGGGACGGATTTGGTTGATGAGCAGGGGATGGCTGATTTTTTGGTTCAGTATTTGAATGAGGGTGGTTTTACAGCTTTTCAGGAGGAGGTTTTACCGGGGAGGCCGAATGTGATAGCGAGGGCTCCTTTTCATGGTGATGAGGATACACGACCTAGGATTTTCTTGGGGCCTCATTCAGATACGGTGGGAGTGGCTGGGATGGTTTTTGATCCGTTTTGTGGTGATTTGGTGGATGGTAAGGTGCTGGGGAGGGGTGCTTCTGATACGAAGGGGCCGATGGCTGCTATGTTGGTGGCCTTGATGGAGAATGTGGGGATACTGGCTGATCTTCCTGTGGCTATTGATTTTGTTGCTTTTATGGATGAGGAGTCTGGGCAGCTGGGTTCGAGGGATTTTGTGAGGCGTTATGGTGGTGAGTATGAGTTTGCGATAGCTGGTGAGCCGACTTCTTTGGATGTGGTTAATGTGAACAAGGGTTGTTCTTGGCTGACGCTGGAGGCGAGAGGGCGGGCGGCGCATTCTTCTCAGCCTGAGCAGGGTGAGAATGCGATTATGATTATGGCGAGGTCACTTGATTTGATGAATAGGAAGCTGTCTAACCGTTTGGCGACTTATACGCATCCTGTGTTAGGTCATTCTACTTTGAATGTAGGGACTTTACATGGTGGGACGCGACCGAATATAGTTCCGGATTATGCGGTGGCTGAATTAGACATACGGATGACTCCTTCTTTGATGGATGCGGGTGGGGGTGGTAGTATGGTTAAGGCGTTTATAGATGAGATGAATTTGCCGATTGTTATTAGTGGCTGTCATGAGAATCCGCCTATGGATACGTCTGAGGATAATGCGTATGTTCAGAGGATATTAGGAGCTTGGCCTGGGTCGAGGTGTGTGGGGGCTCCGTGGTTTTCTGATGCGGCGCATTTGTCTAGTGGGGGGATTGCATCTGTCTGTGTGGGGCCGGGATCTATTGATCAGGCGCATACTAAGGATGAGTTTATTTTGGTGGATGATCTGGAGGAGGGTGTGAGGTTTTTTAGTGCGTTTATTCGGTCATTTCAGTAGTAGTTGTCACGATGGTGCGGGGTGTGAGATAAAGCTTTACGGGTTGAGTGGTGGTTTGTTACGTTATTAAATACTGTAAATTTTATTTAATTCTTATGAAATACTCTTTTTTAATGTTATTGATATTTGTTTTTGTGCCTGGTTCTTTGGTTCTTGGTGAGGTTAAGGGAGTTAAGGTGGCTAAGAAGTTTTATTGTGCGCCTGTGTTTGCCGATGGTTCTGTATTGCAGCAGGGTGTGGGTATTCCTGTTTGGGGGGGAGCTCCTGTGAAGACGGTGGTGAGGGTGCAATTTGGTGGGCAGGATAAGAAGGTGACTGTGGGTGAGGATGGGTTATGGAGGGTAGAGTTAGATGCGGTGGTGGCTGATAGGTTGGAATCGCTGGATAAGGCTCCTGAGGGGCGGGAGATGAGGGTGAGTTACACGTTGGCTGGGGAGACTGAGGTTGAGGCGTTTAAGGATATTCTTGTGGGTGAGGTTTGGTTGTGTTCTGGGCAGTCTAATATGGCTGCGCGGGTGGGGCATAATTTTAGGAATCAGGATCCTAATGATAATTTGCTGAAGTCTCAGTTACCTGCGATAAGGGAGTATTCTATGCATGAGGGTTGGAGGAGTGCTGTGCCTGGGAAGGTGGGGCGGATGACGCGGGTTGGTTTTTGTTATGCACGGCATATTCAGCGTGAATTGAAGGTGCCTGTGGGTCTTGTTGTTTGTGCGACTGGTGGGTCTAATATTGTTTCTTGGATGCGGGTTCCGGAGAAGAGAGAGGGTGATGATGCGGAAGCGTATAAGGCAAGGGCTGCTGGTTATGGGATTCTGTTTGAACGTCATGTGCGACCTGTTATGGGTTATGGGATACGTGGTGCGTTGTGGTATCAGGGTGAGGCGAATGATAGGGAGGGTTATAGTTATTTTTTGAAGCTGGAGGCTATGATTAATGATTGGCGTGGGTTGTGGGGTATGGGTGATTTTCCTTTTTATGTTGTTCAGTTAGCTGGGATAGGTGTGTCATCTCCAGATAAACCTGAGATGGGTGATGGAAGGGCGCGGATACGTGAGGCTCAGAGGCGTGTGTTGACTATGAAGCATACGGGTATGGCTGTGGCTACGGATATAGGTAAGAAGGGTGAGCATCCTGCTAATAAGTTGGAGGTGGGAGTGAGGTTAGCGCACTGGGGGTTACATCATGTTTATGGGCGTAAGGAGGTGGTGCCTAGTGGTCCCCTTTATAAGGGTTATAAGGTGGAGGGTGGTGTGATGCGGATTAGTTTTGACCATTCTGAGGGGTTGATGTTTGGTGATAAGAAAGATTATGTGCCGCCGGTTTCTGTGCCTGATGCGGTATTGCCTTGGTTATCTATTCAGGGGAAAGATGGGGTGTGGCATTGGGCTAAGGCGCGGATAGATGGGAAGGATTTAGTGGTTAGTAGTGCGGAGGTGAAGGTGCCGGTGGCAGTTCGTTATGCTTATACGAATCATCCTGATGGGGTTTATCTGTATAATGGTGCTGGGCTTCCGGCATCGCCTTTTACGACGGAGGAGATGAAGAAGGATTAGGAGGGTTAGGAGGGTTGTTTTTTTGTTGATTATTTGGGGATGCTTTGGAGCATTTTTTGGTAGACTTGCTGAGCTTCTTTGGCGGGGATGGCGAAGCTTTCTGCACGGTTAGCTCTGGCTATGTTAATGCCGATGGCTTTTCCTTCGAGTGTGATGAGTGGGCCGCCTGTCTGGCGTGAGTTGTGGTCTATGTCATGTTGGAGTACCATGGGGAAGCTGTCGCGGCGTTTGGAGTAGTCTCCGCTCATGTGATCGCTTCTTGATTTTGGTTTATTGCTTGCGCCTAGGATTTCTTTGCGCGCTTTGAGTTCTATTTTTAGTGTGAGGTTTTTTTTGGCTCTGAGGATTTCTACTGTTGCAAAGTCTCCTGGTTGTTTTTTTCGGATAATTTCGAGGACTTTGTCTTTGGTGACGACTTTTTGACCTTCTAGTTTTTTGATGATGTCACCTTTGAGAATACCTGCTGCTTCGGCTCCTGATTTAGGGCTTACTTTTTGTATTTCGAGTCCTCCATTGTCTTTTACTTCTGTGAAGAGGAGGCCGAAGATGACTGGTAGGGGGCCTTCTATTTTTCTTGATTTGGCGCTGATGATTCCGATGTTGAGTCTGCGTCTGCGTTTGGTTGTGGATCCGTTGGTTACGACCCAGGTGCCTTGTTCGATATTTGTTTGTTCTGACCAGGTGATGGGTTTTAGTTCTGAGGCGTCTACTTTGAGTATGGCGAGGTCCCAGACTGTGTCTGATGCTAGTAGTGTTACTTTGTTGTATTTTGTTTGGTCGATGTAGACTGTGATGTCTTTTTTTAGGATGTCTTTTTTTTCTTTTTTGTCGAAGTTGAACAGCTCGCTGCGTTTGGTGAGGATGTGTCCGTCTTGGCTCATGATGACACCGTATCCGATGGGTTTTCTTTTCATGTAGATGGCGGCGCTGTGCTGCTGGAGGATGAGTCTTTGTTTTTCGAATGCGGCTTCTACGTTTTTGCCGTTCATGCGGTTTTCACCGGGTAGTGAGGACTTGGCTAGGAGCGGGATTTGGCTGCATGATAGTAAGCTAAGACATAGTGTGCAGATGATGGTTTTATAGCTTTTCAATGAGCGGTTGATGGGTGTATTGGTGATCATGGTGAGATGTTTTGCTGTTTATCTGGCGACGAGCTTGAGTTCGGTTTGGATTTTTTCTTTTCCTCTGAGTATGGAGAGGGTGATTTTGTCTCTTTCTGCTTTGTTTTTCATGAACTTAGCGAGGTCGTTTTTTTGTTTGAGTGGTATTTTGTCAATCATGGTTAGGATGTCACCTATTTGGACTCCGGCTTTTCCTGCTGGGGAGGTTTTATCGATGTCTATGATTTTTAGTCCATTAGGGGCGTCTTCGACGGCTATTCCAATGAATGCGGCGCCTTTTTTGGGTTTGGTGGCGAATGGTCCGTTGCCAATGAATTCACCTTTTTTCATTCTGTCCCAGTATTTGTGGAAAACGTACATTGGGACGTGCATGTTCATTTCTGTAACTACGCCGACGCGGCTGTGGATACCGATGAGCATTCCGTTTATGTCGAATAATGGGCCGCCTGAGTCACCGCCGATGAGGCTGCAGTCGCTCTGGAATGTGTTAGTGTCTATTCTGCCGAGTCTGCCGAGTCTGAGTCCGCTGCCTCTGTTTTTGTTGAATCCGCCGGAGTGGCCGAGTGAGAATACCCAGTCACCGAGTTTAGTGCTGGCGTTTTTTTCTAGTTTTTCAGGTTCGATGTGGACGAATGGGTATTTGCCTTTGTCGGTGATTTGGAGCATGGCGGCGTCGTTGTCTGAATTGAGTCCAAGGCTGATTGCGTTGTGTTTTGTTCCGTCTTCCATGATGACGGTGAGTTCGATGTTGACGCCGGCGGTGACGTGGGCTGCGCTGAGGACTAGGCCGTCTTCTGAGATGATGACTCCACTGCCGGAAGCTGAGCCTTGTTGGATACCTACGGTGGCTGCTCTTGCTTTGTCTTTGTTTTTTTGTAGAAGTTTTTGGATGGCTAGGAGGTCTTTGGCTTCTGGGACTTTTTTGTCGTTGAAGTATGGGCGCTCTGCGGTGGTGTGAGTGAGGTTGTTTTCTTGAGCTGATGCGCTACAGGCGAGTGATGCGCTGAAGCTGAGTGAGATGAATAGGCGAAGGGCTCTGCGTATGGCGTTAGGGGAGCAGGTTATGGTATTCATGTTAAGTGGGTTTTGCATCGTTTCAGGTGTCTTTGTGAGGCTTCTTGATTACTATAATAAACGTTGCTGTGAGCTGGTTTCGTTCAATTATTCAGTGTTTAGATGATTTATTATAGTGGTGTAATGTATGTGTGTGGAAGTAAAAAAGCATAGATTAGGTGTTAGAAATGCTGGTAATTCTTTGTTGGCTTGGGATAATGGGGCTATGGAGAGCTTGCTGACAGGGTTATTGGTTATGTTTTATGGGGATGAGGGGATATGTGTTTTGGCTGGTTAGTTGGTTTTTATTTATAATTATGATGATGGTTGATATAGAGTTGGTTAAGTTTTATTTACAGGGGTTGCAGGATGAAATATGCGTTGCTTTGGAGGGGCTGGATGGTGGAGCTGCTTTTGTTGAGGAGAGCTGGGTGCGTGATGAGGGTGGAGGGGGGCGGTCACGGGTGATGACTGATGGGTTGGTTTTTGAGAAGGGTGGGGTGAATTTTTCTCATGTAATGGGTGCGAGTATGCCAGCTAGTGCGACGGCGAGTAGGCCGGAGTTAGCGGGTAGGAGTTTTGAGGCTATGGGAGTTTCTTTGGTGATGCATCCTAAGAATCCACGTGTGCCTACTTCACATATGAATGTTCGTTTTTTTGTGGCGAAGAAGGAGGGTGCGGATCCTATATGGTGGTTTGGAGGTGGTTATGATTTGACTCCATACTATGGATATGAGGAGGACTGTAGGCACTGGCATGAGGTGGCTAGAGGTGCTTGTGGTGAGCTATATAGTGAGTATAAGAAGTGGTGTGATGATTATTTTTATTTGAAGCATAGGGGTGAGCCACGTGGTGTGGGTGGGGTGTTTTTCGATGATTTGAATGATCTGGGTTTTGAGGATAGTTTTGCGTTTATGAGGGGTGTGGGAGATAGTTATTTACCTGCGTATGTTCCCATTGTTGAGAGGCGAGTGGGTGAGGAGTATGGTCAGTCTGAGAGGGATTTTCAGTTGTATAGGCGGGGGCGTTACGTGGAGTTTAATCTTGTTTTTGATAGGGGTACGTTGTTTGGGCTTCAGTCAGGGGGGAGGACGGAGTCTATTTTGATGAGTTTACCTCCTTTGGTAAGTTGGGTTTATGGTTATGAGCCTGAGGAGGGTAGTGAGGAGGCTAGGTTATATAGTGATTTTTTGAGAGCGCGTGACTGGGTGAACTGGAAGGTGGGTGGTTGAGGAGGGGGTTAGATTTTGAATCTATTTTCTTCTTCTGGCGTGTTTCTGAGGAAGTCTGCGACTTGGAAGAAGAAGTTGTGCAGTTCTTTTGCGGCATCATCTGGTATATTTGCTTCTTGCATGGCTTCGTCCATGATTTTCATCCATCGGTCTCTTGCGCGGAAGTTTATTTCGAATGGAGAGTGTCTCATTCTGAGTTTGGGATGGCCTCTTTTTTCGAGGTATGTGGTGTCGGCCCCGATGCGGAATAGCAGGAAGTCTCTGAGTCGTTCCTCTGCGCCTTGGAGGTCGTCTTTCGGGTACATTGGACCTAGTATGTCATCTGTGGGGATTTTTCTGTAGAATGCGGCGCACATTTCTGAGATTCCTTGTTTGCCGATTTTGGCGAAAATATCTGCTTCGTTCATGATTAGTGGGGTATAGTGGGATATGTGAAATTAATAAAAAGATATTTGTTGGTAAAGTAGAATTGCAATTTAGGCATAATGGTGCTAAATGTTCAATGCATTGATAATTAATTAAGCCCAGCCTATTTAAGAATGTCTGAAGAACGTCAAGAAATGTCCAGTTTTGTAGCACCCCCATTAGAGGAATTAGATGGTCTCTTGAATGGTTATAAGTTTGAATCCTTCATAGCGAAGGGAGGGATGGGGGCTGTTTATCTTGCACGTCAGACGTCACTTGATCGACCTGTTGCTGTAAAGGTTTTGCCGAGGGAGTTTAGTGAGGATGAAGAGTTTATAAATTCTTTTCAGTCTGAGGCTAAGTTGATGGCAAAGTTAAATCACCCTAATTTGATTGGGATATATGATTTTGGTAGTATAGATGGGATGCTTTATATAATTATGGAGTTTGTAAAGGGTAAGTCCTTGCATCATTCTGCGTATGGAAAAGCAATAAGTCCTGATACGGCTGTTGAGATAATGAGTGCTATTTGTGCTGGTTTAGCGCATGCGCATGATGCAGGTGTTTTGCATAGGGATATCAAGCCTGCTAATATCTTGCTAGGGCCGAATGCTGAGCCTAAAATAGGTGATTTTGGTTTAGCTAGGTTGAATGGAATGACTGAGTCTGGAGTGATATACGGTACGCCAGGCTATGCAGCTCCTGAGGTTTTGGATGCTCCAGACAAGGTTGATAACAGGACTGATGTGTTTGCTGTAGGTGTTATGTTTTATGAGCTGCTTACTGGGCGCTTGCCCAAGGGTAAGTATGTGTCCATTACTGAGTGGGTAGATGCGGATCCTAAGTATGATAAGATCATTAAGAAGGCTATCCATAGCAATATTGATATGCGATATCGTAGTGCGCAGGATTTTGCTGACGATATAAATGATGTTTTAGATAATCCTACGCATGGTAGTAAGCTGCTGGTAACGAGTGCAGCATCGAGCAGGGCACTGAGTGTTAAGATGCCGACTGTTGCTGCTCCAGTGGATGTGGGTAATAGGGTGGCTGGGATGAATAATTATACTGATGCGGCTGTGCCTGTGGCAACGGCTGTGATGCGTGAGCCTGTGAGGGTTACACTGCCTCAAGGTGTATCAGACGATTCATCTAAGGTGATGCGCAATATACTGCTCATATTTCTTTTGATAGGAGCGATATACGCTGTAACTGAGATGCAACGCAGTAGGCAAGATAAGATAGATGCTGGCATAGCACGCGAGAAAGCCGCTGAAAAGGAGGAGCGGGCTGAGTTTGAACGTAAGGCAGCGGAAGCTAAGGCTAAGCGTGAAGCGGCGTTAGCGGAAGCAATGGCTATAAGTGCTATTAGTAAGGGGCCGCAGAATGCTTATTCGAAGGTTGAAAAGCTGACACGTGACCAGCAGTTGAAACGGATTGGTGAGCTTTTGGGAGATATTCCTATGCCGGACTTTATAGTTAAGGACTCAATATTTATGAGGGATAGGGGTGCACGCCTGCTTATGTATGTTGATAAAAAGATGACATGGGATGAAGCGGATGCATGGACGAGGGGTCATGGTGGTTATATAGCGGTGTGTCGAACGAAGTCTGATTTAACCGTTTTTGCAAATCAAATGCCTGAGGGGGTTGATGAGGTTTGGTTGGGAGTTGGATGTGGAGGGAATAATGGTTGGCGTTGGGTTGATGATACGGAGTGGGATAGTACATTGAATTTGACGCCTACTTATAAGAGGTCTTTTGCGAAGTTATCCAAGAGTCAGTTGGTTTCAGTTTCGAAGTCTGAGGATTTGTCTGGTTTTTTCATTGAGTGGAGAGCTGATGGTAGTTTGCCTGCAGATATGTCTCAGAGGTTATTGAGGGTGAGTGATACATTATCTGACATTAATCCTAGTTATCCTGCGGGGTCTGTGACTCTGGGTTCTAGAAGTTATTGCCTTATAAAGGATTCAGTTACGCGAGCTGAGGCTGAGGAGTTGGCTATTATTGCGGGTGGGCATTTGGTGGTGATTTCTGACGATGATGAGAGGGCTGAGCTTAGTGATTTTGTATCGAACTATTTGCAACCTGGGGAGCGGGTTTGGACTGCTGCTGAAAAGGTGGATGGTAAATGGTCATGGTTAACTGGGGAGGTCTGGTCTGATGTGAAATGGCATACGTCTCATCCTAAGGACGGGGACGCAGCAGTGTTTTTTGGTCCGGATAGTTTATCTTTGAAAGATATAGACTCCAAGACTAAGGCAAATGGTTTTATTGTTGAATGGAGTGAGGATTCAATGCGTAATAGTGTGTCTCGGCTTGAGGGTGGGCGTTATTCTCTGAGCACTCTTAATGCTGAAGCTAAGGGTTTATTAGAGCAGCACAATCAGTTGAGGGAGCGGCATCTTAAGGCGAGTGTGGTTAAGCTTGGTCTTGATTTGGATGTTTACTTGAGAGTTGTTTCTGGAGTTCAGGATTCTGATGAATCGAAAGTGATTAAGAAGTTGTTAGATTCTTTGAAAGGTAAGTCAAGGCTACCTGAGGTTGTGGAAGGGGTGGATGTTTCTGAGAGGCTGAGGCAATACGTAGCTCAGTGCAGAGAAAAGCAAATTAAGTATGATTTTACGTATCGATCTAATGTTGAGCAACTACGATCTGATTATGTAAAGCAGCTTAAAAAGGTGCGAGATAGGCTGACTGCTAGTGGTCAAACTGATGTGGCTAAGTCACTTATTGAGGCGGCTTCTAAAATAGGTGATTCTGCTGAAGATTTTGAGGATTATCTTAAATAGTTTTGATTGGTGTTGTTTTAGGTTGGAGGTTACGCTTTTGGTGACTTAGTTGTCGTGTAGGTGTTTATCGTTTATAAGTAATGGGTCGGGGTGTGTTGGGGTGCCGCATGTTCTGGATACTATTTTATCCCAGACATCCGATCCTTTAAGAATATCTACTTCTATTCTGAGGAAGTAGATGTCTACGTCTTGTTCGGTGGGTTTAGGGAAGCGGACTGCGTCTTTTTCTGTTGTGACAATGATTTCGGCGTCTCTTCTCATGCAGCGAGACATGAAACGATCAATATCATCTTGAGTGAATGAGTAGTGGTCTGAGAAAGTGCGGTGAAATAGAACTTTAGCACCAAGGTCTGTTAATTTTTCTTCGAAGCTTTCTGGTACGGCTATTCCGCTGATGGCTGCGATGAATTTATGCTTGAGGAAGCTGAGCGGTTTTATTTCGCCAGTGAATACGTTTTCTAGGTGGACTGGGCCATGGGTGCATTCTATGATTTCTGCTACTTTGTTATATTTTCTAATTTTTTTTATGAGCTTATGGTTGTTATGTGTTTTGCATTTTGTGATGAAGATATAGTCTGCTCTGCATAGGTTTCTGGGGGGCTCTCTGAGGGTTCCTCTGGGCATCATGGCGCCAGTTCCGAATGGGCTGTTTGAGTCAACGAGTACGACGTCTATGCTGTGTGCGATTTTTAAGAACTGCATACCGTCGTCTAGTAGTAGGATGTCAGCATCCAGTTCTTGTATGGCAAACTTGCCACCTTTTACTCTGTCTTTATCGACGACGACGGATACGCCGTTGAGGTTCTTGGCTAGCATGAAGGGTTCATCACCAGCGTATTTTACATCGAGTTGGACGCCGAGACCTGAGCTGACGACTTTTGGCATATCTTTAGCTGGTATTAGTTTGTTAGTTTGTTTGTAGTGCCACTTTTGAGGGGTATCTAGTGGTTTGCTTTTGTAGCCTCTGCTTAATATAGAGACTTTTCTATTTTTGTCTCGAAGGGTTCTGGCGAATAATTCTACTACTGGGGTTTTGCCGGTTCCTCCCATTGTTATATTTCCGATGCTTATGACCATTGTGCCGAGGTGGACTTGTTTTTTCCATCCTCGTTTGAATAGGTAAAGACGAAGTGAGACTAGGGATCTAAATATCCATGATAAGGCGCGTAATAATAGACGCATTAGACTGGCGCGCAGACCTTTAGCTCTTCCGAAGATGACGTCTTCTCCCCATTGTTCAAATTCTTTTAGCCCTTCGCTCATTACTGTTTTTGTCTTTGTTTGGCTTTTATGCTCTGGTGTATTTATAGGAGGGGTGGGCTGTTTGGAGGTTATATTTATTTAATGCTGTAATCTTGGTAGTCTGAAATGACGCTTTTTACAGTAAAAAAAGAGATGGAGTTAAGCTTATTTTTTGTATTTGGTGGGTAGGATGTTCTGAGTTTTAGGATTAGATTGTTGTGTTTTGGATGTGTTTTTTATCTATTTAGGTTTATTATAAGCTTCTTATGATTTATAAATACGCTTTTTTATTAATATTTAAAAAAATTAAATCTTTTTAAAATATTAGGTTGACGGAGTAGAGCGGTTTCATTATAAGTTAGGGGAATTAATTATAAACATCCCCCTTATTTTAATCTTAGCTCAAAAATATTATGAACAAATTTTTCAAAGTTGTTACTTATCTCGCTGTTTTGGTGGGTTTATCTGCGTTAACGCAGGCTGGTAGGTTTCAGACAGTAGTAATTGATGCTGGTCATGGTGGTAGGGACAAAGGAGGGAGTTACGGCCGGGTTTACGAGAAGCATCTTGCGCTAGATACTTCGCTTAGGGTGGATTACATGTTGCGTAAAAGAGGGTATCGCACTCAGTTAACTAGAAAGAGTGATGTGTTTATTTCTTTGTCAAAGCGTGCTGAGATAGCGAACCGTTATGAAAATTCAATTTTTGTGTCTATTCATTACAATTATACCTATAATAAATCAATTAAGGGCTTAGAGACATTTTACTACACGAGTCGATCAAGGCCATTGGCTAGTTACATTCAGTCTGGGATGCTTAAGAAGTATAGAGCTTACAATAGAGGAGTGAAATATGCGCGTTATGCTGTTTTGCGACGAGCTAAGAATCCTGCTGTATTGGTTGAGTGTGGTTTTGTTAGTAATTATTATGAGAGGAAGCGCTGTATGAAGGGCTGGTATAGGCAGCGCATGGCAGAGGGGATCGTCGATGGTATAGTTCGCTACCAGAGTGCGAGGAGACGAGGTTATGTTTGGTAAATAAAGTTTGATATGTTTTGATGCGCGTTTCATGGGTGTTTTTATCCATCTGTGGAATGTGCATTTTTATTGTTGGCCGATATGAAAAGTCCAATTGCCAAACGTAAGTTCTGGGTTTAGTTAGTTGGCGTGCCAAATAAGAAATCAGCAAAAAAGACTAGAGCGAGGAAAGTAGCGAAGAAAGCGGTTAAGAAAGCGGTTAAGAAAGTTGTTAAGGGGGCTAGTAAAAAGACGGCGAAGAAAGTGGTGAAAGCAGGTGGTGGGGAGATGGCATCATCGAGGAGGGTATCTGTGGTTGCGTCTAAAGCTGATAGAGATTCGATAAGGATTATTGGTGCTAAGCAGCATAATTTGAAGGATGTGTCACTTGATATACCACATGGAGAGCTGACTGTGATAACTGGGCCGTCTGGATCTGGGAAGTCGTCTTTGGCATTCCATACTCTTTATGCTGAGGGGCAGAGGCGTTATGTGGAGACTTTTTCGCCATATGTCAGGCAGTTTTTAGATAGGATGGATAAGCCGGTGGTTGATCGTATAGAAAATATACCTCCAGCTATAGCGGTAGAGCAGAAAAATAACATACGGTCTACTCGCTCGACGGTGGGGACGTTGACTGAGTTGAATGACTACTTGAAGGTGGTATTTCCTCGTTTGGCGAGAGCTTATGATCCTAATAATGGAGTAGAGATAAAGCCTGATAAGCCGGCTAGTATTATTGCGGAGTTACTGGAGCATTATGCTGGAGAGAGCGCTTTAATTACTTTTCATATTCCTAGGCCTAACAACTCAACATTTGAGGAGATTTGCCTTATGTTGACGCAGCAGGGGTATCTAAGAATATTTTTAGGTGGAGAGATTTGCCGTGTAGATGATGTGGGGGTTGATAGAACAATTGATAGTTCTGAGATTCAGATTATTCAAGATAGGGTTAAGCTGATCGAAAGGAATAAGAATCGTCTTCATGAGGCGATGGAGGCGGCTTTAACTCATGGTAAGGGAAATGTAACAGTGTTGTGTGGTGAGGTGGAGAGGCGTTTTTCTACGAACTGGACGAATCCTGAGACTGGTTTTACTTTAGCTAAGCCGAGCGCGGCTCATTTTTCATTTAATTCACCTATAGGAGCGTGTGAGGAGTGTAGGGGATTTGGTAAGGTTATAGGCATTGATTTACATAAGGCCATTCAGGATCCTTCGTTATCTTTGAAGCGAGGTGCTGTGAAGCCGTTTCAGACTGCGAGGGGTGAAGAATGTCAGCGTGATTTGCTTCATGCTGCAAAGGCGTCTGGGATACCTATTACGATTCCTTGGTATGAACTGACTGATTCTCAACAGAAGTGGGTGATACAGGGTGAGGTGGGTGATAGTGATGATTTATGGCGAAATGGGCAGTGGTATGGGGTGCGTGGATTTTTTGATTGGATGGAATCAAAGGCTTACAAGATGCATGTTAGGGTCTTTTTGGCAAATTATAGGGCTTATACTGATTGTGAGGCATGTGATGGGACTAGGCTGAAGCCTTATGCGCAGTGTTTTTTCCTCAATGGTAAGACGTTACCTGAGTTATGGCGGTTGCCTTTAGTGGAGTTACAAGATTTTTTTGATACGATTTCTGGTGATGATGAGAATAGTTCTATTCAGCATGCGCTAACTGAGATTAGAGCGCGGCTTCATTATTTGAATGAGGTGGGGCTGGGTTATCTAACATTAGATAGGCCTGCTCGTACTTTATCAGGAGGAGAGATAGAGAGAGTTAATTTAACGACATGTTTGGGAGCTGCGCTGACGAATACGTTGTTTGTTCTGGATGAGCCAACGGTGGGATTACATTCTCAGGATATACATCGCCTTATTAAGGTGATGCATGATTTACGTGATAAGGGAAATACAGTGGTGGTGGTAGAGCATGAGGAGGCGGTTATGCGTTCTGCAGATAATTTGATAGATGTGGGGCCAGAGGCTGGTGAAGCTGGAGGCCGAATAGTGGCACAGATTTCTGATCTCACATCTAGTAAGTTAAGGCAAAACTATCCTGATTCTTTGACTGTTAAGTATCTGACAGGGGAGAAGTCTATACCTATACCGTCAAAGCGGCGTAAGTGTAAACATTATGTCTCTATTAAGGGTGCGCATCAGCATAATATAAAGGATCTTAATGTTAGGTTGCCAGTGGGGGTGATTACTTGTCTCACTGGGCTTTCTGGATCTGGTAAATCTACTTTAGCGAATGATATTATTTATAATAATTTACTGGAGCATCTTCATCTTCCTACTGAGACCCCTCCGGCGTTCATTAAGGGAATTAAGGGTGCTGAGTTTATAAGTTCTGTTGAGAGGATTGATCAATCTCCTCTAACGAGAACTCCTCGTTCGACTCCAGCTGTTTATTCTGGTGCTTTTGATGCCATAAGAGAGTTATTTGCTTCTCATCAGTCCGTTGATTTAAAGCCGGGATATTTTTCATTTAATTCTGGTACTGGTCGTTGTGAGCGCTGTATGGGTAATGGTTTTGAGAAGGTAGAGATGCAGTTTCTGAGTGATCTATATATTACGTGTCCTGAGTGTGATGGTAAGCGATATGGAGCTAGTGCGTTACAATATACCTATTTGGAAAAGAATATAGCTGAGACGTTGTATTTGACGGTTGATGAGGCGCTGGATCATTTCTCGGCTAGTGAGAATGATAGCAGTAGGGTCCTCAATCAGAAGAAAAAGATACAGCGTGCTTTGCAGCCGCTTTGTGATGTGGGCTTAGGGTATTTGCGTCTAGGGCAGCCGTTGAATACTTTGAGCGGTGGGGAGTCACAGCGCATCAAGTTGTGTCAGTTACTGGCTAAGGCTAAGCCTATGCGCGGAGGTGAGGGTGATGGTTCTTCTGGCTTATTGATTTTAGATGAGCCGACTACTGGATTACATTTTAAGGATATCGAGCGGCTTTTGGAGGTGTTTCATACTTTAGCTGATGCTGGGCATACGCTACTTATTATTGAGCATAATTTGGATGTTATTCGTGCTGCTGATCATCTTATTGAGTTGGGTCCTGGTGCTGGGACAGAAGGTGGGAATGTTACGTTTACTGGAACACCTGAGAAATTAGCCAAAGAAGAATCAGCTACTGGTTTAGCGTTATCTCAAAGTTTTGGTGGTGTGCGTTCAAAGGCATCTAAATTAGTAGCTAAGAAAAAGCGCAAAGCAGAAATTTCGTTGTATGGAGCGCGTGAGAATAATCTGAAAAATATTGATTTGGTAATACCTCGCGATGAGCTGGTTTGTGTGACTGGGCTTTCAGGGTCTGGTAAGTCGACGATAGCTTTTGATATTATATTTGCTGAGGGTCAGAGGAGGTTTCTGGATTCTATGTCACCGTATGCTCGTCAGTTTGCTGGGCAGCTGGAGAAGCCTGATATTGATAAAATAGAGGGTTTGCCTCCAACGGTGGCTATTGAGCAGCGAGTTTCACGCGGTGGTGGTAAGTCAACGGTTGGGACCGTTACTGAGATTTATCATTTTTTACGATTACTTTATGCTAAGCTTGGTATTCAGCACTGTCCTGTGAGTGGGTTACCTGTTGTTTCTCAGACGCTAGAGGCGATCCATAAGCAGATTCAATCTGTTATGGAGTCTGATGAGTCTGCATTATTATTAGTGCCTTTGGTAATAGCTAAGAAGGGGTATCATACTGATATAGTGGCTGCTGCGGCTAAGCATGGGATTACTGAGGTTATAGCGGATGGTAAGCTAATTAAGACTGCGGATTTTAAGCCACTGGCGCGTTATAAGGAGCATGATATTTATGCGGTTCACCCGCATGGTAGCATTCAATATACTGAGGCGGCGCTTAAGCTGGGTAGTCAGCGCTGTGCGATAGCGCGCGAGTTGCCTGCTGTGGTGAAGAGCTCGAAGAAGAAATTAGGGCCGGAGTATGAGATTACGAATTATTCGACTACACGTGTATCTCCGGTGACTGGCAAATCATTTGATGAGCTGGATCCGCATCACTTTTCTTTTAATTCTGCGAGGGGTTGGTGCAAGGAGTGCCGGGGATATGGTACTATAGCGGATGTGGCACCTGTTAGGAAAAAAAGGCGCAAGGCAAACGAGTTTAATTCTGAATTAGAAGCTGAGATTCATCAGGAGATAGCAAGTAGTAAGGATGCGGATTCTGTTAGGGTTCTGTGTCCATCATGCGAAGGAGCTAGACTGCGTGTGGAGTCACGTATGGTGTTTATAAAGGGGGAGGCGATTTCTGGTGTTACGGCTTTATCTGTTGCTGATGCTATTGAGTTGTTAGAAACTTGGTCATTTAGTGGGCGAGACAAAATGATAGCGAGGGATATAGTGCCTGAGGTTATACAGCGGTTGGTTTTTCTTAAGAAAGTGGGATTAGATTATCTTTCTGTTGATAGGGCTGCGGATACATTGAGTGGTGGTGAGTCTCAGCGGATTCGATTGGCTGCACAGTTAGGTTCTAATCTGACAGGTGTGTTATATATATTAGACGAGCCGACGATAGGGCTGCATCCTCGTGATAATGTTCAGCTACTTGATACGTTGGGCACACTGAAGGAGAAGGGGAATTCTTTACTTGTGGTAGAGCATGATGATGAGACGATGGCGAGGGCGGATACGTTAATCCATATTGGTCCTGGTGCTGGTAAAGAGGGTGGTCGAGTTACAGAATTCTCTGACCACCGAGTTATTCCGCCAGAGGCTCCGCGGAGGAAGTTGCCAAAGGTTTCTGAGAAGGGAGCGTGGCTTGGTATAAGTAAGTGTAGTCATAATAACCTTAAGGATATTGATGTGCGTGTACCGCTTGGACGTCTTACTGTGATCACAGGTGTTTCTGGTGGTGGTAAGTCTTCTTTGATGAGGGGTATTATAGCGAAGGTTCCTACGTCTAAATCTAGAGTGACTAAAGAACAATTGGATCAGCCACGAAGTTATCATTCTGTATCGAATTTTGATATGTTGAAGTATACTTATGAGGTTGACCAGACTCCGATAGGAAAGACATCAAGGTCTTGTCCGGCAACGTATGTGAAGATCTTTGATGATATCCGTAAATTAATGGCCTCTGTTCCAGAGGCGAGGATGCGAGGTTACTCAGCTTCTCGCTTTTCTTTTAATAATGCTGAAGGTCAGTGTCCTGACTGTAAGGGGAATGGGCGGATAAAACTGGAGATGGATTTTTTGCCTACTACTTATGTTCCATGTGAAGCCTGTGACCAGAAGAGATATAATCCGGCTACTTTAGAAATAAGGTATAATGGGCTGACCATTGGGGACATTTTGCAGATGTCTATAAAGGAGGCAGCGGATTTCTTTAGTAATCATGCTAAGTTAGGGAGGACGCTGAATCTGCTGAATGATACGGGCTTAGGTTATCTTCAGATTGGCCAGCCGTCGCCTACGCTGAGTGGTGGTGAGGCTCAGCGGATAAAGTTGGTTGCTGAACTGACCAAGGGGCGTGCTAATATAAGAAATATGGGTCCATCAGATAAGAACCTTTATCTTATAGAAGAGCCTAGTATAGGACTACATGCGCAAGATGTGAACAAGCTGATTGATGTATTACATCGATTGGTGGATGAAGGTCATACTGTCATTATAGTGGAGCATCATACCGCGATTATGGCACAAGCTGATTACTTGATCGATATAGGCCCTGAGGCAGGTGATCTGGGTGGGACTATTGTTGCTCAGGGGAAGCCTGAGCAGGTTGCGAAGTCTAAAGAGTCTAGGACAGCTCCCTTTATTAAGCGTGCGCTTGAGGATTTGAAATGATGAAGCAGAGGCTTATGGATAGTGGGACTTAGATTAGAGCTTAATTAAAGCGTAAGTAGCCTTTTGTTGATGTATGGTTAGTCAGGGTGATGGTGGTTTGGCTGGATGCGTTTAGCTGGTGTGCTTGATGCTTCAGCAGAGGGTTGTATTACTTTTTATGTTGATGCTATGAATACTGTTATACCATTTTCACAGTTATTCTGGGTTGTTGTTGTTTAGCTCTTATGCTGGTGAGATTTCTTTGTTATGTTTTACTGGAAATAATAATGATTCTGCTCTTTGTCTTCTGCGGTTGTCTGTATGTTTTAGCGTGTGACTAGCTATGTGTGGATAGATTGATTTTTAGTTTTAGGTTATATGGATTAAAACTGGCTGAATGCGTTTTTTAGTGTATTTTGTAGTTATTGATATGATGTTATATTTCCATCCTTCCCCTAGGTCTGTAGTGAGTGGTTGGTCTCAGTTTAAGGCTGAGATTAGGGATGAGGAGGGGAAGGTGTATTGGACTGTTGAGGGGGGTATTAGAGGTGGCTTTGTGATGCGTAGGCATGATGGGGTTAGTGAGGGGAACTTGGTTTGTTTTGAGGAGGTGAGGAGGAGGTTTTTCTTTATTACTTCTATGAGGCTACAGGGGATGAACCGACGCGAGATTCATCGTGACGGTGTGATTCATTATATGCGAAGTCGGTGGGGTCGGGATAAGGGGATCATGGAGTTTTTTCTTGTGGATGGTGTGAGAGAATATAGCAATGAGCAGTTTACGCTCGTTCATAAGGATTTTTGGAGTAAGTTAGAGATTCAGACTGATGGGAGGAAGGAGAATATTTATTTGGCTGCTTGGTGGTGTTTTCATTATTGGTTTCGTAAGACTAGGCAGGGTTAGTTTTTT
>CALGZA010000076.1 GCA_937934595.1 uncultured Verrucomicrobiales bacterium
TATAGAGAGATTTACTAGGCAGAAGATCCGTAGAGAGCGTATTCCTTCTAAGGAGGATGTGGAGGGTAAGCGTGCTGATATTCTTTTTGAGAGTGTTAAGAAGAAGGTAGAGGAGGGTGGATTTAAGGATTATAAGCATTACATTGATCGATTACTTGAGCATGGGCATACGGCGACTGATATTGCTTCTGCGTTGTTTTCTTTGTTGAGAGGTTCTGAGGGGAAAGAGGGTGAGGAGATACAGGAAGATAGACCTGGAGGAGATAGGAGTGGAGGCGAGCGCCGAGATAGGGGAGATAGGGGAGATAGGGGAGATAGGGGAGATAGAAGAGAGCGTGGTGGGCGTGGTGAACGTGGTGAACGTGGTGAGAGGCGTGGACGTTCTGATAGGAGTAGGGAGCGTGAGGGGGAAAAGCGTAGAGATCCGGATATAAAGGAGGGTATGACTCAGTTGTTTATAGGTCTGGGTAGTAAGCTGGGTATTAATCCTGGTGAGATAGCTGGTATGATTTATTCTGAGTGTAGTATTCAGAATGGTTCTTTAGGTAGGATACGGATGTTTCCGAAGCATTGTTTGGTTCAGGTGAAGGATGGAGATGCGGATGGGATATGTGCTGATCTGAAGCGTGCGAAGTTGAGGGGGAAGAGTTTTGCGACTTATCGGGATAGAGATGTAGGATAATTTAGAGGCGTGGCAGATGGGCGTTTTTTTAGAGAGCAGATAGGGAGGCTGGGAGGCTTTTTCTGTCTGCTTTTTAGTTTTTTTATGCTGGTTTTTTTTGTTTAGCTGAGCATGGTTTTGTCATGTCTATCTTGTTTCGTAAGTATTTTTTTTATTTAGCTCTATTGCTTCCTGTCTTTTCTGAGGTGGGAGCTGGTAAGGTGGGTAATATTGAGCGTTTGACTGCGAATGCTGATTTGTGGGAGTCTAGCTTTCAGCAGGTGGAGGATAAGTTTCCTGGATTTGAGTGGGAGGCTTCTGGTGAGAAGGATGTGGTTGCTTTTGTGGGTGCGGGGATGAAATTTTGGGAGCGTGGGGTGAGTAGGGTGGAGCTTGAGTTAGGAGCTGATGATCAGTTGGTGAAGTCATTGCGTATGGAGCTACTTAATGCAGAGGCGACGTCTGGAATGTCTGGTGGGGATTTGCGTGAGGCGGTTAAGACGTGGAGTGCTTTGATTAGTAAGA
The DNA here is from genome assembly GCA_937934595.1 of uncultured Verrucomicrobiales bacterium. GTDB lineage: Bacteria > Verrucomicrobiota > Verrucomicrobiia > Verrucomicrobiales > Akkermansiaceae > Rubritalea. The sequence goes on from CALGZA010000076.1 coordinate 1,187, forward strand.
AGCTGAATAAGACTAGCAAGCAAATGCCAAGTATTCAGGTCAATAATGAGGAGTTTAAGCGTGTGGCGTGGGCTGGGAAACGTTCTACTGTGGTTTTGTCAGTGGCGAGTGGAGCAGCTGGTAAGAGGTTGGTGTTGTTTTGTCATGAGCGAGATTATGGACTGGCGCGGTTGTCACTTAGAGGGAAACAAAAGAATACACTGACTGGTGGGGGGCTGGCTGGTAAGTCTGGTGGGCGTATGAAAACAGATAAGTTAGATACGCCTAATAGAGTGGCTCCTAGGCGAGATATGAAGGGGAGGATGAGCATGGCTAGGACGGGATTAATAAGGGAGAATTATGGGATTAAAGATAATTTTGATGCGCCTTGGCCTAAGTTGGTGAAGATGGAGACTCCTGAGATTACTGTGATTAAAGAGAGTGAGGAGGAGAAGACATTTATTTATCATAGTCCGAATTATGAGTTTATCTGTGATGTGAAGATTTCTAAGAATGTGATTAAGAATTTTTCGACATTGTTTGAGGCAACGAGGTTGTATTGTCAGCAGATACCTTTGTCTATGGTGCGGGCTCATTTGCCTGATGAGTTGGTTAAATTTAAGATTTTGTTATTTGGGACTAAGTCGGCTTATTTTCAGAATGGTGGGCCACAGGGTTCTGCTGGGGTTTATATGTCTGGGAGAGGTGTAATAATGATACCTCTTTCTAGTCTGGGGGTGAAGAAGGTGGGGAGTCGGTTTATGTTTGATTATAAGGTGAGTAATAAGACCTTACCGCATGAGATAGCGCATCAGTTGACTAATATTGAGTATTTTAGGTCTGGTTCAGTGGGTTGGTTTTCTGAGGGACTGGCGGAGTATATAGGTGCGACGGCGTATCGTTCAGGGAAGTTTATGGTGAATGGTAATCTTAAAGATATTAAAGATTATGTTACTAAAGGTTCGAGGAAAGATGGGAGAGGGCGTTATTTAGGTGAGAAAATACAGGCACCAGATATTAAACAGTATATGCTGATGAGTTATTCTGATTTCACTTCGAAAGCTAATTTTAACTATGGTCTGGGAGCATTGATTACTTATTATTTTCTGCATATGGAAAACAATGGAGATAGAAAGAATATAAATGCGTTTTTAAGTGCTCTGAATGAAGGTAAGCGTGGTGAGGAGGCATTGTATGTGCTTTTGGCTGGTAGGTCTTACGATGAGCTAGAGAAATCTATCTCGAAGGAGTGGAGGAAGAGGGGTGTGAGGATAACATTTAACTAGTTCATCTTTATGATGTTAGGTAGGTTTTTTGTTTGTTTTTATATTACTCTTTTTTTCTTTTTTTCTAGGTCTGCTGAGGGGCATGTTGTAGAGCAATTTTATGCAAGTTATGAGGCGGGTGATGCGTCTGTTCTGGTGAATTTTGATGTGGCTTATGCGATGCCTGATGTGCGGGATGTTCCTGAGGCTCCGCAGCCGACTCGGTCTTGGTTGGTGGGGAGGAGCGATGGTGAGCATAGGGGTTTGAGGCTAGAGGCGGAGCGGTATTTAAGGAGTTATATTTCTTTTGAATCTGATGGTGAGGCGTTAGCTTATAGTATTAGGTTTCCTGATTTTGATTCACGGCCGTATGCTTTTCCGAAATTGTTGAATGCGGGAGCTTATTATAATGTTGAGCTGGTTCCTGAGGTTTCTGATGTGGGGCTTGTATCAGTGCATCTTAGTGATGGGAGGTTTCCTAGATTGGTTTTAGCTTATGGTGAGGGTGGCGAATATGATTTTAACGAGTTGCAGCCGGGGGGTGGTTTGGTGATAAATGGTTTGGCTTCAGGAGGAGGTATGGTGATGGGGGCTGAGGATGTGGAGCGTTTTTCTATTTGGCAGTTATTGGTGTTAGGATTTAGTCATGTGATTCCGGATGGTCTGGATCATGTTTTTTTTATTATAGGGATGTGTTTGATGGCAGTGGGGATGCGGCAGTTGTTATGGCAGTCTTTGGTGTTCACTTTGGCGCATTCTGTGAGTATGGCTTTGGTTGTGTCTGAGGTGTTGGCTGTTTATTCTTATTCTATTTCTGGTTATATTGAGGCTATTATTGCGTTGAGTATTGCTTTTATTGCTGTTGAGAGTCTGTTTATGAAGACTTCATTTCGTTGGAGGTGTTTGATGATTGGTGTGTTTGGTTTTGTTCATGGCTTGGGTTTTGCTGGTGTTCTGGGGAGTAAGTTACAGTTTTTGAGTGCTGATGGATGGGTATATCCATTGGTTATGGCTAATATTGGTATTGAGATTGCTCAAGCTGTTTTGGTGGTGATTTGTTTTGGGCTTTTGTTTTTGCTAGGTGGGTCAAAGCGGGTGGAGATGGAGCGCTATTTTAG
>CALGZA010000077.1 GCA_937934595.1 uncultured Verrucomicrobiales bacterium
GCACCACTTATTATAATCGCTATTTCCTGACCTGTAGTCTAAAAACTTAATCACATATGAAAATAACAACTAAACTAACAACACTCGCACTACTATTCACTCTACCACTCGCTATCACATCTTGTGGAGATTCAGATAAAAAAGCTTCTACTGAAATAAAAATCCCTTCAGATGCTAAAGGCGTATTAGAAGCCTCTATAGTCCATATGGAAAAATTAACAGATCGTCTAGCTTCAGTTACAGATGCAGAATCAGCAAAAGCAGCAATACCAGATCTAGAAAAAATTACTGCTAATATTGTTAAACTCACAGAAAAAGCCAAATCTCTTGGCTTGTCAGAGAAAGAAGACAAAATATTAAATGAAAACCCTAAACTCAATGAAAAATATGAGATCAGCTCTAAAAAAATGATGGGTTTTATGATGAGCAGCAAACCAGAAGTAGCTGAAATCCTTAAAAAAACATTAGATCCTATTTTTTCAAAATAATAAGCTCTTATACCATTTGAACCGTTAAAATGGATTGATAGCAAGGCAAGAGGAAAGCTTATAGTAAACTATGCAACTGACAAATAACGAAGCTAATCTTGATATATTGTTTTGCACTTCAAAAAATCAGCTCTGCTGCTGTTTCCAAATATATTGAAACTACTATCAACCCAGAATAACTGTGAAAATGGTATTAACCTACTTCTAATACCTAGCAAGCACACCATCAGGTGTGCTTTTTTTATTCACAAAAAGAACCCAAATCCATCAAATTCCACAGTCCGCCAACCAGCCAAATAAACTCAAAAAAAATCTCAAAAAAACAAAATACACCGATTGTTAAAAATTATCAGACATAACTTGAAATTCATCCCAACCTCGTCTACATAAATACCAAATCACAACTCTAAAACCACAATCTAATGAGCAAACCAAGCTGTTCTCTATGCCTATTCTGGCATTCATCCATCGGTAAAAAAATCATCGTCGCCGTAACCGGCGCCATCTTAGCAGCCTTCCTCCTAGGCCACCTATCAGGTAACCTGCTCATGTACGTAGGCGCAGAAGCCTTTAATGACTACGCTAAATTCCTACACAGCATGCTCCACGGTGCAGGTGTCTGGATTGCACGTATCGTCCTTCTAACCTGCCTAGGCCTCCACGTCGCAGCCACCATCTGCCTCGTCAAAGCAAACAAAGCAGCAAAAGGACAAACCTACGAAAATCAACAAACCAACGTAGCATCAGGATCTTCTCGTATCATGATCTGGTCAGGATTCACCATCCTCGCATTCGTCATCTTCCACATCCTACACTACACCACACGCAGCACCAGCGACAAACTTAAACAACTAGGTGACGCCGGAGACGCATACCAAATGGTCATCGAAGGATTCAAAAGCTTCCCAGTCAGCCTATTCTACATCATAGCCATATCCCTCCTCTGCTCCCACCTCAGCCACGGAGTCGCTTCTATATTCCAAACACTCGGCCTCAGAACTCGCAAAAACGCAGCGTTCATCAATGCCTTAGCAAAGGGATATACTGCCATCATCTGGCTCGGATTCATCTCCATACCACTCGCAGTCCTATTCGGTATCATCAAGTAAAATTCTCTAAACCCTAATCACTTTTTAACATGTCTTTAAATTCAAACGTTCCAGAAGGTCCCATCGAGCAAAAATGGACAAAGCATAAGATGGACTCAAAACTCATCAACCCTGCTAACAAACGTAAATTCACCGTCATCGTCGTCGGTTCAGGACTCGCAGGTGGCGCAGCATCCGCAACACTCGCAGAACTTGGATACAAAGTAAAATGCTTCTGCTACCAAGACTCACCACGTCGCGCACACTCCATCGCAGCTCAAGGAGGTATCAACGCCGCTAAAAATTACCAGAACGATGGTGACTCCGTACACAGACTCTTCTACGACACTGTCAAAGGAGGTGATTTCCGCTCCCGTGAAGCCAACGTCCACAGACTAGCAGAAGTTTCAACAAACATCATCGACCAAGCAACCGCTCAAGGCGTCCCCTTCGCTCGCGAATACGGCGGACTTCTCGATAACCGCTCATTCGGTGGAGCCCAAGTCTCACGCACATTCTACGCTCGCGGCCAAACAGGCCAGCAGCTCCTCATCGGCTGCTACCAAGCTCTAGAAAAAGAAATCTCAAAAGGCGGAGTCGAAATGCACACCCGCACAGAAATGATGGACCTCGTCACAGTCGACGGTCACGCCAAAGGAATCGTTGTCCGTGACATGAAAACCGGCGAGATCTCCAGCCACGCCGCTGACGCAGTCTGTATCGCTTCCGGCGGATACGGTAACGTATTCTTCCTCTCTACTAACGCTATGGGATGTAACGTCATGGCTGCCTACAAAGCTCACAAAAAAGGCGCCTACTTCGCTAACCCTTGCTACACCCAGATCCACCCTACCTGCATCCCCGTCAGCGGAGACTACCAGTCCAAGCTCACTCTCATGTCTGAATCACTCAGAAATGACGGCAGAATCTGGGTACCAAAATCTAAAGATGACGCCAAAGCCATCCGAGAAGGTCGCAAAAACGCAATCGATATCGCAGAAGATGACAGAGACTACTACCTCGAGCGTAAATACCCATCATTCGGTAACCTATGCCCTCGTGACATCGCATCCAGAGCAGCCAAAGAAGTCTGTGACGACGGCCGCGGAGTCGCCCCCACAGGTCTCGGCGTCTACCTTGACTTCAAAGACGCCATCGAAAGACTCGGTGAAGACTCCATCCGCGCAAAATACGGAAACCTCTTCCAAATGTATGAAAAAATCTCAGGTGATAATCCATACAAATCACCCATGCAGATTTTCCCAGCCGTTCACTACACCATGGGTGGACTCTGGGTCGACTACAACCTCATGTCTAACCTACCAGGTCTACACGTCCTAGGTGAAGCCAACTTCTCAGATCACGGCGCAAACCGCCTCGGCGCATCAGCACTCATGCAAGGCCTAGCCGACGGATACTTCGTGCTACCCGCAACCATCGCTAACTACCTCGCCACCCAAGAGCCAGGTTCCATCACCACAGGAAGAACAGAATTTAAAGACGCAGAAAAAGCCGTCAAAGAGCAAATAAACAAGCTCATGAACATCAAAGGCAAAAAATCTGTAGACACTTTCCACCGTGAACTAGGTCAAATCATCTGGGACGAATGCGGAATGGAACGCACCAAAGAAGGACTCGAAAACGCCCTCAAACGTATCCCAGAAATCCGCGCTGACTTCTGGAAAAACGTCTGCATCCCAGGATCAGCAGAAGGAATGAACACCGAGCTAGAAAAAGCATCACGGGTCGCTGACTTCCTCGAATTCGGTGAACTCATGTGCCACGATGCCCTTAACCGCGAAGAATCATGCGGTGGCCACTTCCGCGCAGAACACCAATTCACTGTCGACTCGCCAGAAGTAAAAGCCGGAACCACGCAGCCAGGTGAAGCAATGCGTCATGATGACGATTTCACATACGTAGCCGCCTGGGAATACCAAGGAGAAGGAAACGCACCAACACTTCATAAAGAGCAGCTTACATACGAAAGCATCAAACTCTCCATCCGAAGCTACAAGTAAATCATCATTAAATAATGATACTCACAGGATTCGCTGACGAAGCAGGCAAAGATCTACACACCCAGATCAAAGCCACAAAAGAACTCGGCTGGGAATACATCTCAGCACGTGGTATCAACGGAACAAACATTCACGACCTAAGCGATGCTGAATTCGACTCAGCATACGCTCAGCTCGATGAAGCAGGCATCAAAATCGCCGAATTCGGCTCACTCATCGGAACATGGGCTAAATCCATAAATACCGACTTCAACTTAACACTAGAAGAAGTCAACCGAGCCATACCAAGAATGCACAAACTCGGCACCAAAATCGTCCGCGTTATGTCATACGCACAAGAACCCTGGGAATCAGACCAGCAAGAACAAGAAAGATTCCGCAGACTCCGGGAGATAACTACGCGCTTCTCAGACGCAGGAATCATCACTGCACACGAAAACTGCATGAACTGGGGCGGATTCTCCGCAGAACACACACTCCGCCTCATCCAAGAAGTCCCTGACCTCAAACTCATCTTTGACACCGGAAACCCCACCTTCCAAAGAGACCGCTCCAAACCAAACAAAGACGGCTCATTCCCATGGCAAGACAGCCTAGAGTTCTATCATCAAGTCAAAAAACACATCATCCACATCCACATCAAAGACTGCCTCAACCCCATAAGCGATGACGTAGAACCAGAATACACATTCCCAGGCCATGGCCTCAGCCACGTAAAAGAAATCCTATCAGACCTAAAAGCATCACAATACCAAGGCTTCATCGCCATCGAACCCCACGTCGCAACCGTATTCCACGCAAAAGAAGACGAAGTAGACTGGCAACAATGCTACAACAGCTACGTAAAATACGGCATCGAACTAGAAAAATACATCCCCTAAAATCCATCACATAAAACAAAACAACTTACCCACTTTTAAAGTTGTAAAATATCATAGACTCTGTGAACTCACAGAGTCTTTTTTGATTCTCAACCACAATAATAAATGAACCTCATCTTCGACCTAGACGGCACATTGATCAATTCCCTACCAGGAATAGCAAACGCCCTAAACCAAGCACTAAAACAACACCACCTACCCACCCATTCCCTAGAACAAATCAAAGAATTCATTGGCAGCGGATCACACGCCCTCTGTAAACTCGCAGCCAACACCCAAGACGAAACTCTAATCAATCAACTAGACCAAGCATTCAAAACTCACTACCAACAACTCTGGAACACAGGCACAAACATCTACCCAGGCATCACAGCCCTACTCGAACAGCTAGCTAATCACCACCAACTAAGCATCCTGTCTAACAAACCCCACGCCTTCACCATTCAGATCATCCACTCACTCTTCCCATCCATCCCCTTCCACACCATCCTTGGCCAGCGAGACGGCATCTCTAAAAAACCAGACCCATCTGGCGTCCATGAAATCCTTAATAACTCATCACACCCAGACTCCCCCACCTACCTAATAGGTGACTCCGTAGTCGACATAGCAACAGCCAACAACGCAAAAATCAAATCCATAGCAGTCACCTGGGGGTTCGAGCCTCCTAGTGACCTAGAAAAACATTCCCCCACCCACACCGTAAACTCCGTAACACAACTCCAAAATCTCATCTCAACACTCTAACATCATGTACAAAGACAAACCATCAAACTCCACCACCCTTCCAAAAGGCATCCCCTACATTATAGGTAACGAAGCAGCTGAAAGATTTTCCTTCTACGGAATGAAAGCAGCTCTAGTAGTCTTCATGACACAATACCTTCACCTCATGGGTGATTCCGTCACAGACGCTATGTCGAACGCAAAAGCCTCTGAATACATGCACCTCTTTGTATTCAGTGTCTACCTCACACCCATAGCAGGAGCTATTATTAGTGATCGATTTTGGGGGAAATACAAAACCATTATTTGTCTCTCCATCGTTTACTGCCTCGGTCACGCAGCGCTAGCATTCATGGGTGTTTCCGGACCAGCTGTCATTTGGCTTCTCGCAGGACTAGGACTCATCTCCATAGGAGCAGGCGGCATCAAACCTTGTGTATCAGCTCACGTAGGTGACCAATTCGGCGCGGGTAATAAGCACATGCTGCCTAACATATTTAACTGGTTTTACTTCTCAATAAACTTAGGAGCCGCTATTTCTAACATAATGATCCCATGGCTCCTAGAGTGGTTTGGCCCTCACTGGGCATTTGGTATTCCAGGAGCACTCATGGCGCTTGCTACATTCCTATTCTGGCTAGGAAGAAAAGAGTTCATCCATATACCACCTGCTGGTAAATCATTCACTCAAGAAATACTCAGCTCTGATGGGATAAAGCTACTTTTAAAGCTAACCGCTATCTTTGCCTTCGTAGCCATCTTCTGGTCACTCTTTGACCAAACAGCCTCTACATGGGTCCTCCAAGCTCAAGACATGAACCTCAACGTATGGGGCTTAGAACTTCTTCCTTCACAAATACAGACAGCAAATCCGTTTTTCATCCTCATTCTAATTCCTCTGTTCACCTTTGTTATATACCCGACAATAGAAAAAATAATCCCTCTGACTCCTCTTCGTAAAATTGGCACAGGCCTCTTCCTAACAGTAGTGGCATTCTCAATCAGTGCTCTCATCCAAGAATGGATCGATGATGGAGAAAAGCCAAATGTTATCTGGCAAATCCTAGCCTACCTTCTCCTCACCTCAGCCGAAATCATGGTATCCATTGTATGCCTCGAATTTGCATACACACAGTCTCCTAAAAGCATGAAGTCCATAGTCATGGCGTTATTCTTGCTATCCGTTGCAGCTGGTAACCTATTTACCTCAGTAGTAAATTCCTACATTCAAGTTGGATCTCCTCTTGAGATTGAAGTTGCGGATGCCTCAGAGGCAATGAAATCAGATACAGCCAAAAAATCGAATCACCACAATACGTGGTTCATGAAATCCTACGCCGGATTCGATGAAAAAATCGGTACATCAGACGACTTAACAATACATTTCAACGATAAAGCCGTTATAAAAAAACGTGATATTCCCGCTGAAGCCTCTCTAATAGATGCTTCAAAAATAATTCAAAGCCATGCTCTAAAAAACAACAGGAAATTCCCCTTAACAGAAAAAGGGCAATCCTTGATTAGTAGTATACTTGACCCATGGGGCCAAGCCCTCACATACAGAGTCATTAACAGCACAACTTGTCGCATCACGTCCTCAGGTCCAGATAAAAAAACACTCACTCAATGGGACAACTCATTGAATATCGAATTAAAAGATAATACGCCTAAATCGAAATCAGATAAAAAAACATGGCTAGAAAAACGTAAAGCCGAACTCAAAGTTACTGATGACGATGATCACATTTTCTATGATGATAAAAACTTCAAACACAGCTACGCAGCAGGAGGGCTCTTCAAACTAGAAGGTGCCAGCTACTTCTGGTTCTTTACAAAATTCATGTTCATAACCGCACTTATCTTTATTCCCTTCGCTGTGCTATACAAAAACAACAAATTCGAAGAATAATGATCGAAGACGATTTCAATGATGTCCTAGCAAAAGCCATCAGAGGCTTACAGCTAAACACTCAAACTCTAAACCTTAACCAAAAAAGGCTAGCAAAATGCCTCGATGGCGAATGCGACTCAGAAATTATCAACACCCTAGCACCCCACCTCAACCTAAACCCACACAAACTACTCAACCTCCCAAAATACCAACCAAAAACCACACTCCCACAAGAAATCAAAACCTTCACCTCCCCATTCGGTCACCTAGGCGTTAACGCCTACACCATCAAACTCCAATCCCACATCCTCATATTCGACACAGGAACAAACGCCCAACCTCTCATAAACCACATCACCAAACACCCTGAAAAACAAAAACACCTCTTCATCACCCACCCTCACCCAGACCACATAGCATGTGAAAAAACAATCTCCCCACACCTCACAACCACCCCATCCACCAAACCTGGTCAAACTCTAACCTTCAACAACATCACCCTAAAAACAATAAACGTAGCAGGCCACTGCCATCCAGCCACAGCATACTACATCCAGGGACTTAACACCCCAGTATGTATCGTAGGAGACGCCATATTCGCAGGATCCATTGGAGGAATAGCACCAGAACACTACCTCCAAGCCATTAACAAAATCAGCAAAGAAATACTAACCCTACCCCCAGAAACCATCATACTAAGTGGCCACGGCCCAGCCACTAGCGTAAAACTCGAGAAGCAAAATAACCCATTCTTCTAAAGTGACGGTATCTTGAAAATATGAGACTGATCCTTATCATTAGGGTCTCTCACCTTCGTCCCAGCAGGAATCCCCTCCACATCTACTAATTGCTTCGTAAAAGGATTCAACACCTTCTTACCCACCTCACCAGGAGCCCACTCAGCAGTAGGAACTCCACCACCTAACACTGGCTTCTTATCAAGTGGACTATGCACTCCATCAGCCTCAAACTGCTGCTCAGCAACCTGCTTCCAATCTCTGTGAGGTATCATCCCCGCACGCTTAATCAAAGGCGTTATAACCTTAAACACATCCTTAGATGGCTTCCCACTACTACCATTCCACTGAACCTCAGAACACTTATAACTCACCTTCATCCTACTACTCAAACTACCCCTCTCATAAAAATCAATCGTATGGTGAGACACAAAAGAACACCCTCTATCCGCCACAGAACTCTGATTACTCATCCCTCTCACACCCTCACTAAATAATACCCGCTCACCGGGACTCAGATCCTTGCTAGCATAAATATAAACCGGCGTATTACCTCTCCCCAAAGAAACCCCAGAAAAATCACCAGGATGAGAATGTTCTCTAACCACTATCTGGTCAGCCCTCTCTATAGCATCCACTAACGCATAATTAAAAACCCTAGCTCCTCCATCAGCAGTCTGAGAAAGCACTCTCGGCTGATGGGGAACAGGAAACATCATAACATCAGATGCACAGGAACTAAAAAACAAAGCCGCTCCAAAACCCATCAAAAATAACGAACCATCAAGACTCTTATAAATTTTCATAACTTAACTTACATTAGAAGAAAAAAAACGTCAACTAACAAATGCTACTAATCCAGCACATCCCGTATCGCCTGATCAACCGCAGCCACCATCATCCCTATCTCATCACGCGTAATGCTCAACGGAGGCATCAAAACAACCGTATTCCCAATAGGCCTTGTCAGTAACTGATACCTCCTCGCACGCTCACACACCCTCGCCCCAAGACCCACCTCATCACTATCAATCTCCACCGCAGCCACCAACCCACAACGCCGAGTCACCCTAACATAACCATTCTCACCCATCAAATCACTAAGCTCGTAATCAAGATAAACCGCCTTTTCCCTAACCCCCGCCAAAGTCTTCTCACTCTCAAATAAATCCAAACTCGCCAAAGCTGCAGCACACCCTAAAGGATTAGCCGTATAACTATGCCCATAATAAAACGCCCTATCTGCTCCACCCAGAAAACCCTCATAAATACTCTCAGTCACAAGCGTCGCCGCCATCGGCAAATACCCACCAGTCAACCCCTTCGCCAAACACAAAAAATCAGGAACAACCCCCTCCCTATGACAAGCAAACATCTCACCAGTCCTCCCAAACCCCGTCATCACCTCATCCAGTATCAAATGAATCGACTCCCCCTCAGTAAAAGCTCGTAGCTCCCGTAACATCCCCTCAGGCCATACATGCATCTCATTCACACCCTGTATCAACGGCTCTATAACCACCCCAGCCACCTTATCAAGACTTGGCAGACTCCTCAACTCAGCAAGATCACTCACAAAATGAACCCTTAATCCAAACTTCCTAAACCTCCCAAAAAACGCCTCCACACCACCCAATGACGCCGCACCCAACGTATCACCATGATACCCCCCCAGAAACGCCACAAACTCCGTCCGCTCAGCCTCCCCATTCTGTAGCCTATACTGAAGCGCCATTTTCAACGCACACTCAATAGCAGTCGAACCATCATCAGAATAAAACACACGCTGCAAATCCGTCCCAGGAAAAAAAGCCACCAACCTCGCCGCTAACTCAGCCGCCAAAGGATGAGAAAAACCCAAAAAAGAACTATGCGCTATGCGCCCCAACTGCTCAGCTATCGCCTCATTCATCACCGGATGATTATGCCCATGCACATTCGTCCAGATAGAGCTATTCCCATCAATATACCTATTCCCCCCATCATCCTCCAGCCAAACCCCCTCACCCCCCACTATCATCAATGGCTCATAATCACGCGCAGTCCAAGCCTCCTGCTGAGTAAAAGGATGCCAACAATGCCGCTTGTCAATTTCTGCATAATCCATGTAAAGAAAACTAAACCCTATGACTTGCGCTACAAGCTATTTGATATTAAGAAGCCAATTATATGCACTCCCCGCTACATCCAATCCAGCTCATCATCGCTTTTACATTCAGCCTACTACTCTGCCAATGCGCAAAGCTAGAGCCTAGCGCATACCACAAACTCGGAAAAACTGCACCCTCCGTCACATCAACACACTTCAAAAAACAACTCGCAAAAGCCGCCAAAGCAAAATGGCACAACCACTCAAACATCACCACACTAACCAACGGTGACCAGTTCTTCCCAGCAATGAGAACTGCAATCAAATCCGCAAAAAAATCCATTAACCTCGAAACCTTCGCCATGGTCAGCGGAACAGAAACCTACTACACCTGCCTCGCTCTCGCAGAAAGAGCAAAAAATGGAGTCACAGTAAACATCATCCTAGACGGAATCGGATCCAGAAAACTCGGAAAAACATGCACCAACATACTACGTAACGCAGGCTGCAACCTACACTGGTACAGAAAACTCAACCTCCTCAGACCCCACCACAGCAACAACAGAGATCACCGAAAACTACTCATCGTAGACGGCAAAATTGGATTCACAGGAGGAGCAGGATACGCAAACGCCTGGATGGGAAATGCCACACACAATGATCAATGGAGAGACACCATGTACCAAATCACAGGCACACCAGTCGCAGACATGCAGAACATATTCTCAAATAACTGGAAAGAACTCACCGGTGAAACCATCAACGGAACAAACTACTACCCAAAGCTCAATAAAACAGGCAACACCTCAGCCCAAATCACCATGGGTGCCCCCAGAGAAAGAAAAGACACCCTCGGCGCATCATACCTCCTCGCCATCGATGCCGCCAAAAAATCCATCCTCATCCAGCACGCATACTTCGCTCCCAATAAACCACTACGAAATGCCATCAAACAAGCATGCGCCAGAGGAGTCAAAGTCAAAATCATCCTCCCAGGTGACCCAATAGACTCCAAAATACTCCGTGAAGCATCCAAAATATACTGGAAATCACTCATCAATGCAGGAGTAGAAATCTACGAATACCAAACCTCCATGATGCACAGTAAACTCATCGTCATTGACGACTACCTAACCATCGCAGGTTCAGGTAACTTCGATGACAGAACCTACTTCATAAACGACGAAGTAAACCTCCACATCCTCAACAAAAAAATCGCTCAAGAACAAATCAAACAATTCAATAAAGACCTAAAACACTGCATCAAAATGACCCCAAAAGACGCCAAACTAAAACTCATCCCAAAAGACATCTTCAACCGCCTAGGAGCACACCTCATCATGCCTCAGCTCTAATAAAACTAATTCATAAAACTTAACCATCTCAAAACAAGTTGGTCATTACCAAAAAATAATGTAACATATACACACAATGAGTACTCAAGATAACACTCCCAAAAAAATAAACTACAAAACCATCGCCTGGGATGGAATATGCCTCACCTCCATCATCGCAGCCATCACACTTGGCATCCTATGGAAAAAATCCAATGACAGCCTCACTCTCGCTAACAAACAAAACAACACCATAACAAGCGAAAAAACCAAAGTAGAAAAACAACTCGTCGCAAATGCCGAATTCTACAACAAAAGCTACAGAGAACTAAACACCAAACTCACCGAAAAACTCAACAAAAACCTCCTCAACAAAAACACCAAAATCGACCACCTCCAAAAAGATCTCATCGACCTCAACAAACAAAAGCAAAACCTCAACATCCAAAAAGACATCGCACTCCAACGCTGGCGCGCCCCCCTCACCGCATCACTAGACATCGCACAGGACATCTACGCAATCAAATGGCAACAAAATAGCCTCCTCCTCAATGACCTGCAAAACCACTCAGCTAAAACAAACTCTATCTGCCAAAAATGGGAACAACTCTGCACCCAACTCTCCTCATACCCAGAACTATACCCACAAGTCGCTAAAATAAAAATCAGACTAGCCCAAGCATACTGCTCACTCGGACAAATCAACAAAATCAACCTCGCAGACATAGACTGGAAAGCCGCCAAACTTGAAAAACAACAAGCCGAAATACAAGCACGCATCTGGTTCAGCGTCTCATCAAAACTCGCACAAACCGGCAAACTAAAACAAGCACAAGAACACCTAGAAAAAGCCAAACAATCAATCGCCAAAATAGACGCCACCCCAGAAAAAATAACCTACTTCTCAGCCATGACCCACCTCCTAGAAGCAGACATCTCAGCCACTAAAAAACCAGCTAAATCACTCCAGTCCTACATCAAAGCATCAGATGAACTAGCCAAACTAGTCACCGCAGTCCCCACAAACACCAAACTCAGAACAGCATTCATTCAAGCATGCATGGACGGCGCCACACTCAGCGAAGGCAGCAGCAGCGCGGGCCAAGCAGAAAAACTCAGAAAACGCGCATTCGATAACATCAACAACCTACTCACAAACAACCCAGACATCGAAAAACCACACCTCCTATTCGCAGAAGTCAAAATCCTAGAAGCAGGTAAAATGCTCCGTGAAGGCGACCACCAAAAAGCCAGCCAGCTCCTCACAATCGCTCGCACTCACATCAAAGAAGGTGGAGGCAGCACCCTCCTCACCGCTGAAGTAGACAGCTCACAAGCATTCATTCACTGGGATCACGGCGAAAGAAAAAAAGCCATGACCCTCATAGACAATGCCATCACCAAAGTCACAAACCTAAAAGAAACAAAACCAAAAAATCACGACACAGAATACAGAATAGCATCACTCCTCTGGGTGCGCTCATCCATGCAGACCTCACCCGCTAAATCCATCACAGACGGACAAAACGCAGTCCAGCACCTAGTCAAATTAATCCAACAAGGCGCAGGAAAAAGAGAAGCAGCAGCCAGACGCATGATCGCCATCATATACGGAGACATCGGCCACCAAGCATTCACCTCTAATCAAAAAAATGTCGCTAAACAATACTTCATACAAGCCAAATCACAATGGGACTACCTCACAAAAAACTGGGGAGAATGTGAAGAATACACAGAAGGAGAACGCTGGTGCAACTGGAGAATCAACAGCCTATAAACTAACACATCACCAGCAACCTCATCTAAAGCATTAGCCATAACTAAGAAATCTAACCACAACCCGAAAATAGGAAGTGTCCCCTGAGTCGTTAAAATAGGCTGTTGGTTAATTGTTAAACTGAAGTGGTCTCCCTAGCGTTGCCAGTAAATTCCTGTTTATATTAAAAAATCTAACGGTTCGTGATGCTGTTGTTTTGGTTTATGCTATACAACATTTTGTTGCAAACAAAATGATAAATGAATCCACTTTCCGAAAGGAC
>CALGZA010000078.1 GCA_937934595.1 uncultured Verrucomicrobiales bacterium
AGAGTCATTCACGATATTAGCAATGCCAATGGCATCGCAGAAGTGAGCTATAACAGGCATGTGGCCAACATGTTGAGGTTGAATTTCATTGGCTAAATCTGTGAGTGATTCTACGTCCTTTTCCATGGCTTCAAATAGGCATAAAAAAATCGTTGTACAATAAAAATCCTCAATCGCTGCTGTAAGTCGTTTATATTAAACGTAATGTGAATCTAGTTTTTTCCATCTAACAACTGCGGAAAGTGTGTTATAGGACCCTTTTGCTCTTTTAGTTTACAATTCAATAGTTTCTCCATTTTTTGAAATAGCCCATAGAGCCACTCCGAAAGCGGTGAGTCTCATTTCCTTTACTATACGATCTTTAGAAATCTTCTCAAGTTCTTCTGATATGTCATGAAGCGGGCTGATTCTCTCTAATGCGAAACTATTAGTTTTATCAACAAATTCATATATCCATTGCTGTCCATCTAGCTCTGGTTCTTTCCATCTTTTATGTTCGGATTTTCGAAACTCTTTTTGAGCGTCTAATATCTGTAAAAGACTCGTTGAACTATGTTTACTTATAGTTGTCTTTTTGTCATAAAAAATTTCGAATTCGCCATCAGGCTTCACTTTTCGTATTTTTTTAACATGTATAAATGAATCTTTAAATTCCTCATTATAAGGATACCAGGTTATCATAACATGGCTCTGATGCGATCTAATAAATGTCAGCCTGATTAAATACCTATTTGTGCTATTGTTGCTTTTAGTAAATATAGGTTCTTTAAATTCTCTTATGTAACTCTCGACATAATCATTGACCAAATGTTGCGTCTCTTTACAAGATGCAATGTTGAAAGCATTAGAACTAAATAGAACAAGTGCTAATACCAAGCTATTTTTCACCTTCATCTTTTTTTCTATGCTTTGTAATTGTGTTGTCCTCAGGGTGATAAATCCTAGTCGTTACTTTTCCAAAATCTCTACCTGTTGCTCCAATTGGCAGGTTGTCCCTGTCTGACACTCCCATATCTCCTCCCCCTTTCTTTCCTATAGTCCCTGATAGCTCTGAGTCTTTTGGATGATTATGATAATAACCGGCACTCTTGTCTCCGTCCTTGCATTTAGAACGCATCTTTATCCTTAGCATACTCAATGCTCCAGTGCGTTTTCCTGTCACAGCATTCGCATAGTAAAACTTACCTGTTGCTTTACCATCCTTCTGTTCACAGCAAACTCTTCCTCCATATTCATATATCAATTTTGGGGCTAATTCCAGCCTTCCATATTTTATTCGTTTAAGTTTTTTTGCCTTTTTAATTTTCTGGTATGCTGCTAGCCGTGTTGAGAAATCAGCCAACGCTAAATCTAAAGCGTATTCTCCTCCAGCAATAATTGCTTCATCAGCACTTCCGTAATCAGGTGCAAATGGTGCTAAGCCTAATAAATCCCACTGATTAATCCCATCATTCCCAACAAACCCATAAAGATTCACTCCACCCTTTTCCTCAATGGGGTCTCTGCTTGGCCAGCGTCCTAGTTGTGGGTCGTAGTGGCGGTATTTGTAGAGGTAGTAGCCTGTGAGAGTGTCTAGTCTGCGGGTGTTCCAGGTGATTTGGTTGTTGATCTGACTTTGCCCTTGTTTTCTGCCGCGGCGGTCAAAGATTTCTATTTCACCGAAGGCACTGTAACGGTAGTGCTCAATGAGCTTGCCTCGCTTGTTACTTAATGCGTAGACGTGGTCTAGGTAGTTTTTGTGATACCATTGAATCTTGAATTTGCTGCCTTGCTTGGCGCGGGCGACGACGGCGTTGAGACGGGTCGGGTGGCTCATGATGTCGTTTTGGATCACGGCTTGGCCGCCACGGTGCAGGTGCTCTGAGTATTCGCTGTTCCCCCACCAGATGAGGGCGGTGCGCTTGGTGCCTTCTATGCGGATGACGCGGCGACCTAGGGCATCATAGCGGTAGCTGACGGTGCGTTTGCCGGCTTTGATGGTTCTGATGGTTCTGATGGTTCTGATGCGGTTGTCTGGATAGTAGGTCACTGTGTATTTTTTATTATTTATGTGGTAGTCAGTCAAGTTGCCTTTTGCATTGAGTTTGATGGCGGTTGGTGGGGATTTGGTGGTTTTTTGTGAGCTTGGTTTGTTGTGGGGTGGAGGGTGGGATTTTTTTGGATTTTTGGTGAGTTTGTTGGTTGTTTGTAGTATGGTTTTTTTTGTTGGTTTGATTGATGGTTTATTTTTGATTTTTTCCGATTTATTTATTATGGGTATTGAGCGATTAATTGATTCTTTTATTCTTTATTTGGCGACGGAGAGGGGGCTTTCGAGTTCTTATCAGTTGTCTGTTAGGCAGAGTTTAGAGAAGTTAGCGGGGTGGATGGAGGAGAGGGGGTATACGCCTGCGGATGTGGGGACTGATGAGTTGTCGGCTTTTTTAGGGGTGCGGCGTGATGATGGGCTGGCTGCTTCTTCGCTGCGGATTACGGTGGTGCATTTGAAGGTGTTTTGGCGTTTTATTTCTGGTAGGAATTATGTGGTGGCGGATGTGGCTGAGCCGCTGATGGCTCCGAAGCCAAGTGCTGTTCTGCCTGATTCTGTGCATCAGTCTGTTATTGAGAATTTGTTAGATGGGATTGATACGATGAAGTTTTTGGGTAAGCGGGATAGGGCTATTTTGGAGTTGTTTTATGCTTCTGGGTTACGTTTGTCTGAGGTGTGTGGTGCGCGGTTAGAGAATTTTGATTCTGAGGATGGTTTTATCCGTGTGACGGGTAAGGGTAATAAGACGCGGATTGTTCCTGTGGGTGGGCAGGCTAGGGATGCTGTGGAGCGTTATGTTAGGTTAGAGCGGCCTGGGTTGGTTAAGGCGAGGAGTTCTTCTGAGGTTTTTTTGTCTGTTAGGGGTGGGGCTTTGAGTCCGGAGAGGGTGCGTTCTATAGTGAAGGAGCGAGCGGTGGCTGCTGGGATAGATTCTACGATGTATCCTCATTTGTTACGTCATTCGTTTGCGACGCATTTGTTACAGAATGGTGCGGATTTACGGGTGATACAGGAGATGCTGGGTCATGCTGATATTTCGACGACTCAGGTTTATACGCATGTGGATGCGAGGCATCTTAAGGCAACTCATGAGAGGTTTCATCCGAGGGGGTGAGTGGTTTGTTGATGTGGTGTTTGAGTTTTTGGAGGAGTTGTGGGTCTTTTTCTAGTTCTGCGACTAGTGATGTGATGACGTTTAGGGTGTCTTTTGAGACGTGGTGTTCCATTCCTTCAACGTCTTTGTAGATGGTTTCTGCATCGAGGTCGAATAGGGTTAGGAATCTGGTTAGTGTTTGGTGGCGTGTGATGATGGCGTTGGCTATGGTGAGGCCTTTTTTGGTGAGTGTGGTTCCGTGGTATTTCTCGTGGTTGACTAGTCCTTCGTTGTCTAGTCTTTTGAGCATGTTGGTGACGCTGGCTTGTGATACTCCGAGGTTTTTTGAGACGTCTACTGGTCTTGCGTATCCGGCGTTGTTTTTTTGGATGAGGTGGAGGATTTGCTCAAGGTAGTCATCCATGGCGATGGATCCACTGGTGATGAGCTGGGTGTTTTTTTGTTCTGACATTGTGGTTGTTTAGTAGTCTTGGACTGGGCTGAATTTTTCGGTGGTTGAGTTTTTAGCGGCGTTTTCGCCGAGGGTGTCTATGCGGAGCTGCATGACTTCTTGGTCATATTTTTCCCAGAGTTTGTTGCTGAATGTGGGTGAGTAGATGATTCTTTTTTTGAGTTTTTTGATGCGAGCTAGTGATTCGTCTATGGTGTGGGTATTTATTTTTTTGAGGTGTTGTAGTGCGATTTCTGCTGATTCTGTTTGGTGGCAGATCATGGCCATGTCGTTACCTGCTTGGATGGCTAGCTGGACGTCTGGTCCTCTGCCGTATGTGTTGATGATGGCTCCCATGTCTAGGTCGTCTGTCATGATGACTCCTTTGTATCCTAGCTGGTGTCTGAGGAGGTTTGTGAGGAGGTTTTTGGATAGTGATCCTGGAAGGCCTGGTGAGTCTGGGTCGATGGCTGAGAAGTGAGCGTGGCAGCTCATGATGCTGTCTAGGACTGGCATGAGTGCGGTGTATGGGAGGAGGTCTGACTGGATGAGTTGGTCTTTGCTTTTGTTGACGATGGGGAGTTGGTGGTGTGGGTCTACGTTTGCTAGTCCGCATGATGGGAAGTGTTTTGCGCAGGAGAGGATTTTTCCGTGGCGGAGGTTGCTGTTGAATATGCCTGCGTTGGTGATGACTTCTTGTGCGTTTGTTCCGTAGCAGCGTCCTTGCATGGCGTTGTCTGATTGGTCATTGTATGAGATGTCTAGGACTGGGCAGAGGTTCATGTTTATGCCTAGTTGGCGGAGGATGTCTGCTGTGATGAGTCCGTGTCTGGCGATGAGTCCGCCGACTTTTTTGAGGTTTCCGGCGTTTCTGAGTTGTTGGGCGGATGGTGGTTCGTTGGCGATGGTTTTGGTGCGAGTGACTCTGCCGCCTTCTTGGTCTATGGTTATGAGTGGTTCTTCTTGGCAGATTTCTTTGAGTGAGTCTGTGAGTGCACGGATTTGTTCTGGGGATTCGACGTTTCTGCTGAAGATAACGAATCCGCCGGGCTGGATTTTTTTGAATAGTTCTGCTTCTTGAGTTGTGAGTGTGAGTCCTTTGACTCCGAGTAGTAGTAGCTGTCCGTGCATGGTTATAGACTTTGTTCGGTGGGTAGAAAATTGCAAGTTTAGCTTTTCATTTGGTGGTTATGGGATCATTTTGTGATTACGATATGGAAGAGAAGCGAGGAGAGAAGAGTAGAGCGGGTGCCTTTTATCTGGCGGGGGTGGGTATGGCTGTGGCGCTGGTGGGTGCTTTGTTTGTTTATTTGTTGTGGAATAGTTATGTGAAGGCGATGGGGACGCGTGAGTGGCGGGAGGTTTCTTGTTTGGTTATTGTTTCTAAGGTGATGGAGCGTTCTGAGAAGATAGCGGCTAATAAGTATAGCTGGGGGATTGAGTATATTTATGATTTTGAGGGGAGGGGTTATCAGAGTGATTTGCATACGTTGAGGGCGTCTAAGTGGACGTCTGATAGGGGTGGTGTTGAGGAGTTGATGAGGAGTTATCCTGAGGGTGAGAGGGCGGTTTGTTTTGTGAATCCTGAGAGGCCGGGGCAGGCTATTTTAGAGCATGATAGTAAGGGTGCGGTTTATAGTATTTGGTTTCCGATGCTTTTTGTTGTGGGTGGTTTAGGGATCACGGTTAGTTCGTTGAGGGGTGTTAAGTTATGGGGGCGATTATGTTGAGTGTCCGAGAGTTAGTGTGCCGTGTGTACTGTGGGGTTTTGGTTGTTATATGGATATTGGCTCCGTATGGTATTTTGCAGCGTGTGGATGTTTTTGCTGTGACTTGGATGCCGGAGTTGGCTTTGGATAGGATGGTTCCTGTTTGTTTGGGTGGGGTTTGGGTTTATTTTTCTTATTGTTTTTTGTTGGTGCTGGTGGGTCTGGGTGTGGAGAAGAGGTTGTTTGTTCATTATTTGTATGCGATTGGCTGGGTGGCGGCGGTTTCGCATGCGGTGTTTTTGTTTTTTCCGACTGGGGTGATGCGGAGTGAGGTGGATGTGGGTGGTGCTCCGGTGTTGTATAGGGTGTTGGTTTTTTTGGATTTGCCTAGGAATGCGCTGCCTTCTTTGCATGCGTCTTTGTCTGTTTTAGCTGGTATGGCGGTTCATTTTTCTGTGGTGTATGGGGGGTGGGTTAAGTTTTTTGTTTGGTTGTGGGTTGGTGGGATTTTTTGGTCGACGATGGCTTTACGTCAGCATGTTGTTTTGGATTTGCTTGCTGGTGGTGTGTTGGCTGTGGTGGTTTGGTTTGTGGTTGGTAGGAGTGGGGAGTTAAGGCATCACGGGGTGTGATTTTGTTTGTTGTTTATAGGATGTGTTCGACGATGGAGTCTACTAGTAGGCTGCCTTTTGGTGTGAGTGTGAGTTGTTGGTTTTTGGTTGTGGCTAGTTTTTCTTGGATGAGGATGTTGATTTTGTTTATTTCTTGTGGTGTGAAGGTTTTGAGTGGTAGTCCTTCTGTGGTTCTGAGCATGAGTGCGATGCGTTCGATGCGGAGGTCTTCTTGGGATAGGTTTTCTATTTCAGTTTGTGCGTGGCCGACGGATTTTATTTGGCGGATGTATTTGGCTGTGTCTGGGGTGTTTTTCCAGCGTGTGTTGTTTATGGTGGATACGGCTGAGGGGCCGAGTCCGAGGTATTGGTGGCCTTTCCAGTAGGATTTGTTGTGGTTGGATGATGATCCTTTTTTTGCGTAGTTTGATGTTTCGTAGTGTTCGTATCCTGCGGTGGTGAGGAGTTGGTGTGCGAGGTGGAAGAATTTGGCGTTGGTTTCTGGGTCGTCTATGTATTCGCCGGTGGTGTGTTTTTTGATGAATTCTGTGTCTTCTTCGTATGTTAGGTTGTATGCTGAGATGTGGTCTGGGCTGAGTGCGATGGCGCATTGTAGGGTGTCTTCCCAGCTTTCGATTGATTGTCCTGGGATGGAGAACATGAGGTCGATGTTGATTTCTGGTATGTTGGCTTTTCTGAGTATTGGGACGGTTTCTTGAGCTTGTGCTCTGGAGTGTTCGCGGCCTAGGGTTTTTAGTACGTTGTTGTCGAATGATTGGATTCCGAGTGAGATGCGTGTGATTCCGAGTTGTTTGAAGAAGTGTGCTTTTTTGAGGTCGAATGTGGCGGGGTTGGCTTCGAATGTGAATTCTTTGATTTGTGAGAGGTCGAATTGTTTGTTTAGTTGGTTGTGTAGTTCTGAGAGGTGAGTTGGTGAGAGCATGGATGGGGTGCCACCTCCGAGGTAGAGTGTGTTGATTTTTTTTGATGTGAATTGGTTGCTGTAGAATGATGCTTCGGAGCTGATGGCATTGATGAATGCGCGCATGTCTGTGTTACCGGGTGTGTGTTTGTAGAATGAGCAGTAGGGGCAGATTCTGTGGCAGAATGGGATGTGGAGATAGAGTTGCATGAAATGTGGAATTATAGTTGTAAACCGTAGTCTCTCTGGCATAACACGGTTCATGCAGCAGAAGGTTGACTTAGGCAACGCCGTTTTAAGGGGTGTTTCAAGATCATTTTTCCTTACCATCAGATTATTACCGAGGCTGATGCGTGAACCTGTGTCTTTGGGGTATTTATTGGCGAGGGCTAGTGATACGATAGCGGATACTGAGGGTGTGGGAGCTGAGGTTAGGGGTGAGTGTTTGTCTGTTTTTTATGATGCGTTGACGGATCATGATGTTCGTGAGGGGTTGTGTAGGAGGCTGCGTGAGGAGTTTATTGGTTATCAGGAGAATGAGAAGGAGAGGTTGCTGTTAGAGAGTTTAGGGGATGTGTTTGGTTGGTATGATACTGTGAGTCAGCAGGACTGGGATGCTATAGCGGGTGTGATGAGGCCGATTTTGGATGGTCAGCTATGGGATGTGGATTATTTTTCTGTTCAGGGTCATGTGCAGGTTGGTTGTGATGCTGATTTGGAGCGTTATTGTTATCAGGTGGCTGGTTCTGTGGGTGAGTTTTGGGGGGTGGTGGGTGTGAATGCGGATCATCGATATTCTAGTTATGATGCTGAAGCGTTGAGGGTTTATGGTGTGAGGTATGGTAAGGGTCTTCAGTTGGTGAATATTTTACGTGATCTTCCTGAGGATTTGAGGAATGGGAGGTGTTATTTACCTGGTGTGGATGGTGGTGATTTTGAGGCGGTGATGAGGGAGTCTGTGAGGTGGCGTGATAAGGCAAGGGGTTATTTGGAGGATGGGTTGGCTTATAGTGGGAGTTTACGTAAGAGGCGGACTAGGATGGCTACGTGTTTGCCTGCGATGATAGGGGTGAAGACGTTGGATCTGATGGATGAGGCGAGCTGGGATGAGTGGGAGGGTGGTTTGAAGGTTCCGCGGAAAGAAATACGTAAATCTTTTTTGCATGCTATGCGGCATTAGGTATAGTTTGTTTAGAATATAATCATTATGGATACAAAAGTATATCAACAGGTTCCCGATGCGACGGGGCATTTTGGAAATTATGGTGGCATGTTTGTGCCTGAAACTTTGATGGCTCCGCTTAAGGCTTTGGCGTTGGCGTATGAGGAGACGAAGCATGATGAGGTTTTTCAGGCTGAGCTTAGTGATTTATTGATGAATTTTTGTGGTCGTCCTACGCCGTTGTATCATGCTGCTCGTTGGAGTGAGAAGCTGGGTGGAGCTAAGATTTATTTGAAGCGTGAGGATTTATTACATACTGGTGCGCATAAGATTAATAATGCGATTGGTCAGATATTGTTGGCGAAGCGTATAGGTAAGAAGCGCATTATTGCTGAGACTGGTGCTGGTCAGCACGGGGTGGCTACGGCGACTGTGTGTGCGAGGTTTGGGATGGAGTGTATTGTTTACATGGGTGCTGTAGATATTGAGAGGCAGGCGCCTAATGTTTCTAGGATGAAGCTTTTAGGGGCTAAGGTGGTGGCTGTGACTTCTGGTCAGGCTACGTTGAAGGATGCTGTGAATGAGGCGATGAGGGACTGGGTTGCGAGTGTGGATCATACTCATTATATTTTGGGTTCGGCTCTTGGTTCGCATCCGTTTCCGATGATGGTTAGGGATTTTCATAGGGTGATTGGTTTAGAGGCTAGGGAGCAGATTTTAGAGAGAGAGGGTAGGTTACCAGATTTGTTGGTGGCTTGTGTGGGTGGTGGGTCTAATGCTATTGGTTTGTTCCATCCTTTTATAGGGGATGAGGATGTGAAGTTGATGGGTGTGGAGGCTGGAGGCGATGGGATTTTTCCGGAGCGGCATGCAGCACGTTTTCAGGGTGGTAAGTTGGGAGTTCTGCAGGGGACGAAGACTTGGTTACTTGCTGATGATGATGGTCAGATAGAGTTGACGCATTCTGTTAGTGCGGGATTAGATTATGCTGCGGTGGGGCCTGAGCATGCTTATTTGAAGGAGATAGGTAGGGGTGATTATAGTTATGCTACTGATGATGAGGCGCTGGCGGCGTTTCAGGATTTGTCAGCTACTGAGGGGATTATTCCTGCTTTGGAGAGTTCGCATGCGTTGGCTTATGTTAATAAGGTGGCTGGTGATATGCCGGAGGATTCTATTATTATTGTGAATTTGTCTGGTAGGGGTGATAAGGATATGGAGCAGGCGTTGAAGTTATTGGATTTAGATTAGTAGGTGTGTGGGGTTTGTTAGGGGTGGTTAGGGTTGGTTTTTGGTGATGATTTTTTTGTATTTATTGCTGGAAGCCGGCGCGGTTTTTTCTGATTTGTGATGAGAATGGGATCTGGGAATTGGTTGCTTTTATGTTGGGGTTGATTTTGGCTTGTTGTTTGAGTTTTTGGAATGATAGGCCGTTGGTTATGAGGTTGTTTTTTTCGAATAGGTATTTGTCTAGGTGTCCGTTGAGGAGCATTCTCCAGTCTAGTTTTCTTCTTTTGTTTTTTGGTGTTTGAGCGCGGTAGCTGGTGGTGCAGTTTGCTGAGATGAGGTTATAAAATTGTGGTTTTTTGTGGAGGTTGTTTGCTGCTTGGATGCTGAGTAGGAGGAAGTTGCGGGATTGCTTTGGGGTGGCATTGAGGCGGTAGAGGTAGGTTGTTTCTTGGCGTATGTTGGTACGGAGTGCGATGAGGTCTTGCTCTGATCCGAAGATGTATTGGAGGTCGAACATTTTGAATAGTCCGCCTAGTGCTGAGAATTTTTCTTGTTTTTCTCTTCTGGTTTCGATGGATAGGCAGAGTCTGCCTTCTTCACCGAAGTCAAATGATATGATGGGGTGTGCGATGTGTTTTCCGCCGAATGCTGATAGGAAGAGGTCGATTCCTTTGAGTTTATCTAGGTTGTGTGTGCGGGTTTCCCATTGTGGTTTAGAGTGTTTTTTGTGATGGGTGAAGTTTCTGCAGTTGTGGAATATGATTGTGTTGTTTTGTTTGATGGTGATGTGTGCTGTTTCTTGGGATTCTGGTTTCCAGTTACGGTTGTTTGATGGGGGGATGAGGAGCCATGGGATGATGACGATGGTGTATGTGAGTAGGGTGAGTGGGTATTTTTTTTTGGGTGGGAGTTTGGATCTGTAGAGGTAGATGAGGAGTGATATCCAGGTGAGTGAGAGGATGATGTTAGTGGGGGATCCGGCGGTCATGGGGCCGTCGTAGTAGATGGCGCCAAAGAAATAGAGTGTGGTTAGGGTGATTAGGGTGCGAGTTAGGCTGAGCTTGAGGGTCTTTATGATTGAGTTCATGGGGGTTGAGCTTGTTAATTGGTATGGAAGCTGATTCCGAGTGGTGCGGGGTCTTCATCTCCGTTGCGGAAGTTGTATGTGGTGCTGCCTGAGTTGGCTCCGATGGCGAGGAGTTTCATGTTTGTGATGCGTTGTGATTTTTTAGAGTAGGTCATGGTGCCTAGTATTTTGCCTTTGAGTTGTCTGGATTTATCTTTTAGGTTGAATGATCCGGTTAGTTGTATTGTGAATGTTGTTTTGGATATTTTTGTTTGTTTTACTTTGAGAGTGGCTTGCTGGATATCTTGTTTTTTCCAGTTTGGGCTTTGGCCGTAGACGATGTCTTTGAGGCTATGGGTGAATAGTTTGTTTGTTACGTTAGGTGAGACTTTTTGCCATTGTTGTGTTTTTGGGATGAGTTCTTGAGCTTCTTGTTTGGTTAGTTCTATCCAGGTTGTGTTGAAGTGCTGACCGATTTTTTTATTGTGTTTTGTTTTGGTGGTGTTTTTCCTTGGTAGGTCACGGTAGTGGAGTTCTATGTGTAGTCCGAGTTCTTGTTTTTTTTGTTTTTTCCATTGGCTTAGGGCTTGGTGTTGAGGAACGGGTTTAGGTTTGAGTTTGCTATTGGTGCTGAGTTGTTTCCATTTTTGTAGGGCTTCGGTCATGAGTTCGATGGCTTGGTGTTTCTGAGCGGCGACGAATCTTCCGCTGAGGTAGGTGCCGTCTGGCATCATGGCGTAGACTCCTTGTTTGGTTTTTTGTGGGTTAGGGTCCCAGTGTTGAGGTGGTGCTTGTTTTCCGTAGATGTCACGGAAGAGGTGGACGGCGGGGTCATTTTTTAGGTGTTTGATGAGCCATTGGTTCCTGGGGAATAGGATGTCTACTTCTTCGGTGCAGCAGACGAATTCTTTGGCTAGTTTTTGCACTTTTGGGTCTGACCAGACCTTTGTGCGCTGAGTGATTCCGTTGTTTCAGGTTTCCCCGCAGGGGTTTCCGTTCATTGCCCAGAGGAGTATGGGGCGGTTTAGTTTTTTGGCTTCTTTTACAGCGGTCATGAGTTTGTTTCTCCAGGCGATGGTTTGCCATTTGTTTTCTTTTTCAGTGGGGCGGATGTATTTGATCCATTGTTGGTAATTATCAGGGGTGGGTTGGGTGTTTATGGGTGATGTGGCGATGCTTATGCTGGTAGTTAGCATGGTGATGAATAGGGATTTTAGCGATGTCATGATTTTTTACGTTATAGGGTGCTTTGGTTTCTGTCACGTATGGATTTATTGGTTATATGTGGTTTGGTTGTTTGTTGTTGATGGTTGTTGATGGTTGTTGTTGATGGTTGTTGTTGATGGGGGATAAATAGTGTTTTCTTTCGGGTGGAAATGATTTAGAGGTAGTGGTGTAACGATGATTTCTTTAAATGATGGATTAGGAAATGGCTCTGAGGATGATGAGCTGACTGTGAGGGGCAAGGTGGTGCCTGAGTCTGGTGAGAAGTTATCTAAGGAGATAAAGGGTTTTTTTTCTGAGACGGGTTTGCTGTCTGAGTCTCCTGATTTTTCGTATCGGCCGCAGCAGCAGGATATGGCTGTGGCGGTGGCTGAGACTCTGGAGGGGAGTGGTGTATTGTCGGTTGAGGCTGGTACTGGGGTGGGTAAGTCTTTGGCTTATTTGATACCTGCTGTGAAGTATGCGATAGAGAATGATAGGAAGGCTGTGATTTCTACGCATACGATTAATTTACAGGAGCAGTTGGTGAATAAGGATTTGCCGATTGTGAAGAAGCTTTTGAAGACTGATTTTGATGCGGTTTTGCTTAAGGGGCGCGGTAATTTTGTGTGTCCTGCGAGGTTACGCAGGGCGATGGAGCGGCCGAGGGATTTGTTTTCTAGTAGTGAGACGGAGGAGCTGAGGGCTATTTATGACTGGGCGGAGGAGACGCTGGATGGGAGTCTGAGTGATATGGATTTTCAGCCTAGTTCTAAGGTTTGGAGCCAGGTTTGTAGTGAGGCGCATGTTTGTACAAGGAAGTCTTGTGGTAGGGGTGATGCTTGTTTTTATCAGAATGTGAGGAAGCGTGCTGAGAAGGCTGAGGTGATAGTGGTGAATCATACGTTGTTTTTCACGCTTTTTGCTGCTGAGGTGGAGAGTATAGAGATGGGTGAGAGTGGGAATGGAGGTTATTTGTTTGCGAATGATTTTGCGATTTTGGATGAGGCGCATACGCTGGAGGATGTGGCTGCGAAGCAGCTGGGGTTGAGGTTGAGTCATGCTGGTATGAGGTTTGATGTTCAGCGGTTGTATAATCCTAAGACGAAGCGTGGGTTGCTGAAGACGATGAGGAATGGTGAGGGTATGCAGTGTGCTGAGGAGTTGTTAGAGGTTGCGGAGTCGTTTTTTGAGGATGTGAGTGATGTTGTGGAGTTTGGGCAATTTTCTAGGGAGTTTAGGGTTAGGCAGCCTGAGTTGGTTGATAATAGTTTGGCGTTGCCGCTGAGGAATTTCTGGACGGCAGTGGAGGAGGCGGCGGAGGACTTGGAGAAGGATAGTGCTGTGCGGAATGAGCTGATGGATGGAGCGCGTAGGATGCGTGAGATGCATGGTAGCTTGAAGATGTTTTTGGATCAGGATGATGAGGAGAGTGTTTACTGGGTGGAGAAGACTGGGCGAGATGGTGAGAACTTGGTGTTACAGTCTGCGCCTATTAATGTTGCTGATAGGTTACGAGGGACGATGTTTGGTGATGGTAAGACGTGTGTTTTGACGAGTGCGACCTTGGGTGCTGGTGATGAGGATTTGGGTTATTTTAGGAGGAGAGTGGGTGCTGAGCGGAGTCGGTTTTTAAAGATAGGTAGTCCTTTTGATTATGAGAAGCAGATGCAGATATATGTGATGAAGGCGATGCCTGATCCTGGGACTGAGAAGTATGAGTCTGCTCTGGTTCACTGGATAGAGCGGGTCTTGAAGTATACTGAGGGGAAGGCGTTTGTATTATTTACGAGTTATAGGGTGATGCGGAATGTAGCGGAGGCTATGGAGGGGTATTTTGATGAGATGGGGTGGCGTCTTTTGGTGCAGGGTGATGGTATGCCTAGGCACCAGATGGTGGATGTTTTTAGGGAGGATGTTCACAGTGTGTTATTTGGGACGGATAGTTTTTGGGCTGGTGTGGATGTACCTGGTGAGAGTTTGTCTAACGTGATAGTGACGCGATTGCCTTTTAGTGTTCCGGATCATCCATTGATAGCCTGTAAGATAGAGGAGATAGAGGCTGCGGGAGGGAATGCTTTTATGGAGTATTCAGTTCCTGAGGCGGTAATTAAGATGAGGCAGGGAGTGGGTAGGTTGATACGGAGTGAGAGTGATAGTGGGCTGGTGGTGATACTGGACAATAGGGTGGTGACTAAGCGTTATGGGAAGATGTTTCTTGATTCGTTGCCACCTGCTCCTGTGAAAGTAGTTAATGATTAGGGTTATTTTTTTTATGAGAATTACTTCGTTTTGATGTGACAAATGGAGAATGTGTGGTGTCTATAGGTGCAGTCAGTGATAGAAATAATTTACTGAATTATAACAACAACAAACACACATACAAAATCCAATGAAACTTAAGAATATACTAGTAATGGCAGGCGTGGCGGCAGCTTTCACTTCATGCAAAGAGGTAAAGGATGTAGCAGGTAACGCTGTTGATTCAACTAAAGAGGCAGCTGGTAGTGCTGTAGAGTCTGCTAAGGCAGGAGCTTCAGGAGCTGTGGATTCAGCTAAAGAGGCTGCAGGTAGTGCTCTTGAGAAGAGTAAAGAGGCTGCAGGTAGCGCTATTGAATCCGTTAAGGATGGTTCTGCATCTGTAACTGATGCAGCTAAGACTGCTGCTGGTAGTGCAGTGAGTGCTGTAAAAGAAAGTGCAGCTACGGCAGTAGAGAAGACTAAAGAGGCAGCTAGCGGAGCTGTGGAATCTGTAAAGAACGGCGCAGCATCTGCAGTGGATAAGGCTAAGGAGGCAGCAGGAAATGCAACGAATGCAGTTAAAGATGGTGCAGCATCTGCAGTGGATAAGGCTAAGGAGGCAGCAGGTAATGCAACGAATGCAGTTAAGGATGGTGCAGCATCTGCAGTGGATAAGGCTAAGGAGGCAGCAGGTAATGCAACGAATGCAGTTAAGGATGGCGCTGCATCAGCAGTGGATAAGGCTAAGGGAGCTGCAAAGGATGCAGTTGCTCCAGTAGCTGAGTAATATGCTTAAATTTTATTTGAGTTAATTTATTTATATAGAACCCAGGGGCTTGTTAGTCTCTGGGTTTTTGTTGTTTAGAGTGAGCGGTATAAACTGGGTGTGTTCTTATAATGGTATGGATGTGACTATTTATCCTATATTTTGGTTATGCGAGAGCAGACACGGATTCTGATTAGAAAGAGGAGTTCGTTATTTTATTATTATACAGTTGTGTGTGTATCGTAAAATGGGTGGGTCACTGAGAAATTGGTGGCTCACTTTATGTTTTGGGTGTTATTAGATTAGAATGTGTTGACTATGAGTTCTTGGTGATGAATGTTTGTGAATATGCATTTTATTCCAGATACAGTTTTTCATGGACATCGTCAGAAACAAGATTTAGTGGCTTTGGTAAGGGAGGGAGTAGATGTAAATCCGCTAGATGGTTTTATCTTGGATTATGATGAGGAGTGGATTTTAGTTCAGAGGGTGTTTGAATTTATTTTTGATGGGGTGACTCTGGTTAGGCGTGGTGATGTATCTTCGATAATTGATAATGGAGTATGTAGGTTTCACAAGCGCTTATTACAGATTGAGGGTAAGATGGCGGATGTGGCATTTGATATGCGTTTACCTGCGGCTGAGGGGGAGAGGTCTGTTTTTTCTGAGTTTGTGAGTGGGTTACCTGGTGATAAGGTTGTGATTTGTGAGGATGAGCGTAATGAAGTGTTTTTGATTGGTTTTATAGAGCAGATAGGCAGCGGTGGTGGTATTTTTGTGAAATACTTTGATGGGGAGGGAGTGGTAGATGATGAAATCCGTGAAATGAGGGAAGCGGATCTGACGATGTTTAGTATTAACTCAAGTTATAGCCTATATTATGAGAGGTATTTTAGGCGTTCTTTGAGGGGTTAGTTCATTATAGAGCTTTCAGCCAGCTGATGAGGGAGAGGCTGTTTTCTATGAATAGGTTAATCCATTGGTAGCAGTATGACTTGAATGTAATGCCCGATGGTGAGAGGCATAGTAGAACTGCTAGGAGGAGGATATTAGCTAGGTAGATGATGGTGAGGGAGAAGAAGGTGCCATTTTCTTTAAGGTCTGGTTGATCACGGGGGATCATCCATATGGTCCAAGCTAGGTGGAATGTCCATGTGAAGCCTATGAGGGAGTATAGTATTTCATTATGCATGGGTATGTCTATGAAGAGACGGATGATGTATGATAGGGCGAGGGTGACGCATGTCCAGAAGGGTACGAAGTAGGGTGATAGGGCGATGAGGACGTTTGTTTTATTGGTCATTACGAAGCCTCCATCTGAGCTGACGTCGAATTCTGATATTTTTCCTCCGCAGAGAATGATGAAGAATGCGTGTGTTAGCTCGTGGCCTAGGACGTAGAGGTAGAGAAAATGTTTTCTGAAGAGCTTGGTCCAGAACCATCCTGACATGAGGAAGCAACCTACGGTGAAGTATAGAAAGGCGTCAGCGCGGAAGAGGTGATGCCAAGAGTTCGTGTATACGGAGTTCGTGTTTGGTATTTCGAATATGGCGAGGGTTGAGATGAGGCAGGGGAAGATGAGGAATATGCCGACGATGGTTCTGAGTATGAGGTGTAGGAAGGGGAGGTTGAATTCGTCTTCTGCTGGTTGTGCGATGGATGCTTTTATTGATTTCATCTCGCGAGATTTCCAGTTTCTTTGGTTACTGCGGGATTGGGCACGGCTACTGGCTGAGCTGAAAAAGGCTAGGATGCCTGAGTTTTTTTTTCTTTTCGATGCACCTCGAAGGGGAGTTGCACGCCTGTTTCTGGCGTTTGATCTGCGCTTGGGGATATGGGTTTTTCTGGGGGCCATTTTTGGTGCTTGTTAGTAGCGATATTGCTATTAACTAACGTATTTATTAGGTGATGTCGATATTTAAGATGGATTAAGTTTGATGTGGTTTTTGTTAAGTCTTTTGCTTACAATAGCTAGGAGGGTGGCGGGGATCATCATCCAGAGGCTGTAGATGCATGGGGCGATGGTCATGGTGTCATTTTTTAGGATTTCTGCTGAGATGAGAAGGGCAATGGTTCCGTTTTGTAGTCCGACTTCCATGGTGATGCAGGTTTGTTGTGGAGGTGTTAGTTTGGTGAGTTTTGAGAGGGAGAAACCGAGGAGCATGGCGGTGAGGTTGAGGGCGATGCATGCAGGTCCGGCTAGTATGGCGTAGTTGTTGACTTTTTGAGTTCCGAGCTTGAAGTAGAGAGCGATGATTACGAGAGCTAGGACAGCGGATGAGATATGGCGGACCCATGGTTCTAATTTCTGGGCTTTTTGTTTAAGTTTGAGCTTTAGGAACATGCCAATGAATACGGGTAAAACTGATATGGCGAGTAGTTTGATGATGGTTGGGATGACTGGGAGAGATAGTGTTTCAGCATTGATTTGTTGCCAGGTTAAGGCGTAGCTGAGGATGATGGGGATGGTGAAGGGTGTGATGAAGCCTATTACGGCGGTGAGAGAAACTGATAGGCCGACGTCACCTTTTGCTAGGTAGGTGAATAGGTTAGATGTGACTCCCCCTGGGCAGAGTGAGATGATGATGAGGCCGATGGCGAGAGGGCCTGATAGCTGGAAGATGGAGATGGCACTTATGGCGAGGAGTGGGAGAAAGATGAGCTGGCAGAGTGCTCCTAGAATGAATGCCTTAGGGAACTGAAGGACTTGTTTGAAATCTTTTGTTTCTAGAGCCATTCCAACTCCTATCATGACTAGGATGAGTGATGCGGGGAGTAGTATGGAGATGAATTGTTCTACCATGATTTAGAATTTGGAATTTGGAATGGAGTTTTTGGTGGGGGGAGGATTTATGTGGTTAGGGATAGTGTGTTTTGTGCGGCTTTTGTGAAGCTGTGGTTTTCTGCGGATTCGATGGCGATTTGGGCTATGGGTTTCTGGTAGTTGGAGTTTTCTTCTCCGGGGGGGCGGTAGCAGAGGTCGTAGTGAGTTGTGAGGATGGATTTGACGAAGTCATTCCATTGTTGTTGGTCTATTAGGTTGTTCCATTGTTGGATTTGTTCAGTTCCTCTGAGTGGGATGAGTTTGCTGATTAGGAATTTGAGTTTGTTGGGGTCGTTTTGGAAGTGTGGGTATTCTTGGAGGAGGATTTTGATTCTGTCGTTAACGGGAAGTGTGACATCGATAACGCGTGATCTTTTGAGTGCTTGCCAGAGTGGTGGTGGGCAGTGGATGTTTCCGATGCGGTTGCTTTCAGCTTCGGTGAAGATGGGTTTGTTGAGGTCGAATTGTTGTAGTGTGTTCCAGAGTTGTGTTTCGAATTTTTTTTGGGTGGGTTGAGCTGATTGTGGTGTGGCTCCTAGCAGTGATCCTTTGTGGTTGGCGAGGGCTTCTAGGTCTAGGACTTGTCCGCCTTGTTTTTTGATGGCGGTGAGTAGTCTAGTTTTTCCGACGCCGGTGAGGCCTGAGAGGGCTTGTAGGTTTAGTGTTTCTGCGTTTAGTATGGTTTCGGTGTTATCGACGATGAATCTTCTGAATGCACGGTAGCCTCCTTGGATGAGGTGTGGTTTCCATCCGATGGATTTGAGGATGAAGGTGAATGATCTTGAGCGCATTCCGCCACGCCAGCAGTAGAGGAGTGGTGTGTAGTCTGGGCCGTGTGATTTCAATTTTTCTTGGATATGGGCTGAGACGTTGGCTGAGATGAGGGCTGCGCCGAGTTTACGTGCTTCGAATGGGTTTTGTTTGTATATGGTTCCGACTTGGCTGCGCTGGTCATCGAGTAGGACTGGGAGGTTGATGGCTCCTGGGATATGGTCTAGGGCGAATTCTGCAGGTGAGCGGACGTCGATGATTTCTGAGAATTCGGTGAGGTCTGATGGGAATGATATGGTGTTAAGATGTTGCATATTAGCTGAGGTTTTATTGTGGCTGATTCTGTTTGAGATGACATCAATAAAAATGATTATTTCGTGAATTTGGTTATATTTGGCTTTTTTGAATAGGCGGGTGGTATTATGAATAATGTCATGACTGATATTGAAATAGCTCAGGGTGCGAAGATGGAGCGAATAGGGCCGCTTGTTTATGAGAAGTTAGGTGTGTCTGATGAGCATTTAGAGCCTTATGGTCATTATAAGGCGAAGTTGTCTTTGGATTATGTTGATTCTCTAGCGTCTGAGGATGATGGGAAGTTGATATTGGTGACTGCGATTAGTCCTACGCCTGCGGGTGAGGGGAAGACGACTACTTCAGTGGGTTTGACTGATGGCTTGAATAGGATAGGGAAGAAGGCTGTAGTGTGTCTTCGTGAGCCATCATTGGGGCCTTGTTTTGGTATGAAGGGTGGAGCAGCTGGAGGTGGATATGCACAGGTGGTTCCGATGGAGGACATTAATTTACATTTTACGGGTGATTTTCATGCGATAGGTTTAGCGAATAATTTGTTATCTGCTTTGATAGATAATCATATACATCATGGGAATGCTTTGGGGATCGATGTGAGGCGCGTGGTATGGAAGCGAGTGGTGGATATGAATGATAGGGCTTTGCGCGATATAACGGTGGCTCTTGGTGGTGTGGGGAATGGATATCCGAGGTCAGATGGTTTTGATATAGTTGTGGCGAGTGAGGTGATGGCTATTTTTTGTTTGTCTAATAGTGTTGTTGAGATGAGGGAGAAGCTAGGGAATATTATTGTGGCTTATACGAGGGATCGCAAGGCGGTGCGGGCGCGCGATTTGAATGCGCATGGGCCGATGACGGTGCTGTTAAAGGATGCGTTTAAGCCGAATATTGTTCAGACATTGGAGGGTAATATAGCGTTTGTTCATGGTGGTCCTTTTGCGAATATTGCGCATGGTTGTAATACGGTGGTGGCGACGCGCACGGCGCTGAAGCTGGCTGATTATGTGGTGACTGAGGCTGGGTTTGGAGCTGATCTTGGAGCTGAGAAGTTTGTGGACATTAAGTGTAGGAAGTCTGGTATACGTCCTGATGCGTCTGTGATAGTGGCTACTATTAAGGCGCTGAAGTATCATGGTGGAGCTGATCTGGATGCATTGCAGGAGGAGGATTTGGTGGCTTTGGAGGAGGGTTTGAAAAACTTGGAGAGGCATGTTGGGAATATCCGGGAGCATTTTGGTTTACCTTGTATAGTGGCTATAAATAAGTTTACGTTTGATAGTGAAGGTGAGATTGCTTTGGTGACTGAGAAGCTGGGTCATTTGGGGGTTAAGGTAGTGTTAGCTGATCACTGGGCTCATGGAGGTGCGGGGGCTGAGGCATTGGCGCGTGAGGTGGTGGATACGATAGAGTCTGGTTCTGCAGATTTTAAGTTTGTGTATGAGGATGAGTTACCTTTGTGGGATAAGATGGAGGCAATAGCGAAGAAGATCTATGGTGCTAGTGGAATAGCTGCAGATGCTAAGGTGAGGCGTCAGATTGAGAAGTTACAGGAGGATGGATTTGGTAGTTATCCTGTATGTGTGGCTAAGACTCAGTATAGTTTTTCTACTGATGCGAAGTGGCTGGGAGCAGCTGAGGGGCATACGGTAAAGATACGAGAGGTGAGGCTTTCTGCGGGAGCAGAGTTTGTTGTGATGATATGTGGTAGCATTATGACGATGCCTGGGTTGCCAAGGGTTCCGTCTGCGGATAAGATAGATGTAGATGCTGATGGTAAGATAGTGGGTCTTTTTTAGTGACTCTTTGGTTCTCTTTATTTAGGTATTATTCAACCGGTTAATTATTATGGAACATCATGTATATTTTTGGCTCAAGGCTGAGCATAAGACGGAAGGCGCTAGGGCTGATTTTGAAAAGGGATTGGATCTTTGTGTGGGTATAGGAACTGTGTCTCGGGGTGGCTGGGGTCGGCCTGCGGCGACTGCGGAGCGTCCTGTTACGGATAAGTCTTGGGATTATGCTTTGTATTGTAGCTTTGATTCATTGGCTGATCATGATGCGTATCAAGTGGACCCTGATCATGATGTTTTTGTGGCTGACCATAAGGATAGGTGGGAGAGGGTTTTGGTGATGGATGCGGAATAGTATTTTCTAGGGTGTAGAGGTGGTGGCTGGTGTGTGTGTGTGGCTGGTTGTGTGGTGATTTTTAAGTAGTTTATTGACAATGTGTTCTTAATATAGAACATGTTGTGATTATGAATTGTTTTTGGCAGTATTTGAAGTTTTCACGGAGTTTTTTACTGGGTAAGTTGTGTTTGTTTGGTTTTGGTTTGGTTCATGCTCAGTCTGTTCCTAATTCTGATATTATTTTTTATCAGGATTTTGATCATAGGTCGTTGGGTAGTTACGGTGCGACTGAGTTGGCGGCGGATTGGCTTGGGGCGGGTAGTCCAGCTACGAATAAGCAACAACTTTCTATTACGGATGGGAAGTGGGCTTACAGTGGTAAGGCTTTACGGGTGAGGTATCCGAAAGATTTATCGAATGAAGCTAATGTTCAGTGGCAGAGTAAATTTGGTCAGATTTATGATGAACTTTACTTGAGCTATCGGATACGTTTTGGTGATGATATGGATTTTGTTTTGGGTGGTAAGTTACCTGGGTTTTATGGTGGTAACTCACCTACTGGTGGGAATGCTGCGAGTGGCTATTTTGGTTTTAGTTCCCGTTTGATGTGGAGGTCAAATTCTGGTGGTTTTTCTTTTCCGGCAGGTAAGACTGCCATGACTGCTTATTGTTACTATGTGAAACCTTTTAATCCCTGGGATACTTCTGCCAGTGATGATATAGCGATGAACGGTGTTTATACTCCGGGGAAGTGGTATCAGATAGAGGTGCGTTTGAAGATGAATACGGCGACTGCTGTTAAGGATGACTATGAGGAGGATGGTGAGCTAGAGATATGGGTGGATGGTGTTCAGGTGGCATTTCGTAATAATCTGGTTTGGCGGAAATTTGCTAGGACTTGGGCTATTGATGGTTTGTTATTTAGTACGTTTTTTGGTGGCAGTGGGTTTTCATGGGCACCTAAGACTAAGGATGAGTATATTTATTTTGATGATTTTGTGGTTTCAAAAAAGCGTATTGGTAAGAACTATGATGATTCAGATGGTGATGGGATAAGGGACTCGTGGGAGATTTCTACCTTTGGTGGTGTGGGGGTATCTGATGGTGTGGGTGATGCTGATGGTGACGGGATGAGCGATTATCAAGAGTATGAGGCGGGTACTGATCCGAATGATAGGAGTGATATGTTAGAGATGACTTGTGCTACTAATGCTAGCGGTGATATGGAGTTTAACTGGGATACTAGGTTACAACACTGGTATACACTTGAGCGTTCTTTGGATATGGCTACTTGGGAGTCTGTAGGGGATAGTATGGAGGGAACTGGTCAGCCTACGACGCAGGTTATGGCTGTTAGTGCAGCTGATAGTAAGTATTTTTATAGGTTAAGATACCGGCGTCAGTAGTTTTTTATGCTGGTGGTATGTTAGATTGGAGGGGTGGTGCCTTGGGTGTTTTTTCCAGAATATGTATATTGGGTATTGGGGAGATGAGGGTTTATGGGAGGTAGTTGTTTTTATTGAATATGGTTTAGGCAGTGGATGGTGTTTCCTGATGGGGTTTGCCATTTGAATGAGGAGGAGATGGCTTGGTGGACCCATGTGATGGATGCTGCTACGGCGTCCGTTATGGAGCTTCCTTTTGCGAGGTGTGCTGTGATGGCGGCGGAGAGTGTGCAGCCTGTTCCGTGGGTGCATGCTATTTCTATTTTAGGTGAGGTGTAGTGGTGTGCTTTTCCGTTGTGCCAGAGGATGTCTAGCCTGTCTTGGTGACCTGGGAGGTGGCCTCCTTTGAGCAGGACTGAGGTTTGGAAGAGCTCTGAGAGTTTTTTGGCTGCGGGCTCGAGGTCTTCTTTTGTTTCTATGGGTGAGTTGATGAGGACTGAGGCTTCTGGCATGTTTGGTGTGATGAGAGTAGCGCTGGGGAGGAGTCTCTCGCGGTAGGCTTGGATGGCATCATTATTTAGGAGTGTGGTTCCGGAGGTGGCTACCATGACGGGATCGACTACGAGTGGGATGTGTGATCTGGAGGCTAGCATTTCTACTACTGCGACGAGATGGGCTTTTGAGTATAGCATTCCTGTTTTGATGGCGTCTACTGGGTATGTGCTGAGGAGGATTTCTACTTGCTCTTGGAGGATGGTTGATGGGACTGGGTGGATGGATTCTACAGATTCTGGTGTTTCTGCGACGACGCAACTGAGCGCTGTTAGGCCGTGTGTGCCTAGTTTAGAGAATGTTTTGAGGTCAGCTTGGATACCTGCTCCTGATGAGCAGTCTGATCCGGCTATGGTGAGAGTAATAGGTGGTTTCATGGTTTGGTGTGGTGGTTATGGGTTTTGGAAATGAATGATTTGATGAGATTTGCTGATAGCTTGGGGTGGGTCTGGTAGATGAGGTGGGGTGATTTTATGAGGTGAGTTTCTGCGTGTGGGAGGTGTTTGTTTAGTTGATTTTGGGTTTTAGTTGGTATGATTCTGTCTTGTTTGGCATGTATGATGAGGGTGGGGGTGTTTATGTTTTTTGGTAGGGATGTGGTGTTGATATTCAGGATGTTTTTGACGCGTTGGGTGAGGTTTTTAGAGTTGGATTTACTGACTGTGGAGCGGACTTTGTCTATGAGTTCTGTGGTGCTTTTGGTGCCTGTTAGGAATAGTTTGACTGCGAGGCGTGGTGGTGGGATGGAAAATAGCGGCCTAATGGGGAGATGTGCTAGGAATTTACCTAGTGGGACTGGACTGGTGCAGAATCCTCCAGCGATGATGAGGGCTTTTATGTGGAGTGGGTATTTCTGGGTTAGCCTGATGGCTAGTGGTGTAGAGAATGATTCGGCGATGATGACTGTTTGTGTGTAGTTGTCTGATGGCGCTTGATCGAGTTTAGTTTCAGCGCATAGCCAGCTGAAGAGGGTATTGTATGATTGGTTTAGGTTCTGGGGGTAGTTGATGGTGGTGATGCTGTGGTATGATTCTTTTATGCCGAGGTGATAGATGAGGTCTTGGTATAGGTGGTTTGTTCCGTGCAGGCCTGGGAGAAAAAGGTAGTGAGTGTCTCGATGTTTGAGATTTTGGGTATTTTGGGAGGGTTGTTTATGTTGAGTCATTAAAAAGAGCCTCGAACTATAGCTTGCTGATGATGAGGTTTTCTAGTTTGACGATATCTGCGCTGAATGCGCGTATGCCTTGGGCTGTTTTTTCTGTAGCCATGGCGTTTTCGTTGAGCATGAAGCGGAATGCTTTTTCGTCTAGGGTGATTTTTTCTTGGTCATTAGCCGCGGCTGATGCTTCGTTGAGTTTTTCTACGACTGGGGTGTCTGTGTTTTGTAATTCCTCTAGGAGGTCTGGGCTGATGGTGAGTAGGTCACAGCCTGCGAGCTCGATGATCTGTCCTGAGTTACGGAACGATGCACCCATGACTTCTGTTTTGTAGCCGTGTTTTTTGTAATAATTGTAGATTTGTGTTACGGACTGAACGCCTGGGTCTTCTGCGCCTTGGTAGTCTGTGCCTGTGTCTTTTTTATACCAGTCATAGATTCTTCCGACGAATGGTGAGATGAGTTGAACGTTTGCTTCAGCGCAGGCTATGGCTTGTGCATCTGAGAATAGTAGCGTGAGGTTACAGCGGATGCCGTCTTTTTCTAGAGCTTCTGCGGCTTTGATTCCTTCCCATGTGGATGCTATTTTGATGAGGATTCTGTCGCGGGATGTTCCTGCTGCTTCGTATATTGCGATGATTTCGTGGGCTTTTTTGATGGTGGCATCGGTATCAAACGATAGGCGAGCGTCTACTTCTGTGGAGACTCTTCCTGGGACGATTTTTAGGATTTCTTGTCCGAAGAGAACGAGTAGTTGGTCTATGATTGCGTCTGGGGTTTTATCCTTTGCTGATGCGATGGCTTTTTCGACGATGTGTTGGTATTCATCTTGCTGAGCTGCTTTGAGTATGAGTGATGGGTTAGTAGTGGCATCTTGTGGCTGGTATTGTTTAATGGACTCGAAGTCTCCTGTGTCAGCTACGATGGTGGTGAATTTTTTTAGTGAATTAAGTGATGAAGTATCGGACATGAGGTTATTGTAGCTGATATTGAGCTGCATGCAAAAGCAAATTGGGTAGATTTTTGGCATTAAAAAAGCACTCTGGAGCGATGTGCTCTGGAGTGCTTGAGAGAGAGATGCGTCTTGGCTATGGATTACTCGGTAGCTGCTGCATCGTTAGTGTTTGATGCTGTGGTGGTTTGGTTATCTGAGTTGTCCTCTGGCGCGTCTTGATCGGCGACGAAGTTATTGCTTTTAGGGTCGCTGTCTTTACGCGCTTTTGATCCGTTAACGATGAGGTTTCTGCCAAGGAATGGTTGGTCGTGAAGGACTTCTACAGCACGTTTAGCTTCATCGATGTTTAGCATCTGGACGAATCCGTATCCTTTTGATTTGTGTGTGTGACGGTTGTAGATGATTTCTACGTTTTTCACTGAGCCGATTCCTTTGAAGAGGTCTTCGATGTCGTATTCTGTGGCATCGTATGAGAGATTACCGATGTAGAGGCGTGGTGTTTCTACTTCTACTGGCTGGGTTGGTCTCTTTTCTCTGTTTCCGCGGTTGTTGTTTGATGTGTCGGCCTGTTTTTCAGCAGAGTTAGTTTTTGTTGTATTTCTTGCTGGTCTGTTGGCTTGTAGTTTTTTGCGGATTTTATCTTCTGTGGTGATTTTACAGAAGATGAGGAATTTTTGCCAAGCTGAAAGCACGAGTGGTTTCGGTTTATTTTGGCGAGGGCTGCGGTTGTTTCTGTTTCCGCGATTGTTATTACGATTGCGGTTGTTGTTACGGTTTCTGTTGTTGTTTTGGTTGCGGTTATTTGAGCGCGAACCATTGTTTTGTTGTTCTGACATGTTGTCTTTATGTTTGTTGTTTTGTGTTATGAGCCAAGCGAGTTTCTTACTTGCTGGTCACTATCAGCCGAGAGATTTCACTGTTGTGATAGTGAATCGCTTCGATGCAAGTGGAGGTTAGGTTCTGAGTAGAACGGACCGTGCTTGGCTCTGAGTAATCGAGCGATCAAGTTGACCTTGATCATAGTTATATGAGAAAGGCAAGTGCTTATTGGTTTATATTGTGTTTTTGGTGTGATGTTGCTTTGAGTATTGTGTTGGTTTGGTTTTGGCGGTGTGGCAGGAATTAGCTTTTCTGTTAACTCGTGGTTGTTTTCTGTTGGATCTGTGTTTAAGTTCCGCAGGATTCTTAAAGATCCATTAACTAAATTATTAAGACACATGAATTATTTACGTCGTTCTCGAGCTATTGTTTCAGCTGCATTATGTGGTTTTTATCTCGCTATATCTGCTAATGCATTAGCTGAGGAGAGTTATATTGTGCTGGAGCGTCATTCTAAGCGGGTTCTTTTGGCGGGTGATTCTGAGAGAGTTGTTTCTGTGGGGAGTTTTGCCCAGCTAGCGACTGCGAAGTTGTCATTGGACTGGGCGAAGTTATCTAAGACGCCTTTATCGACGATGATGGTAGTGCCTGGTGGGATTGCTGGTTCGGGGGTGGGGAATTCTTTGAATTTGGGGAAGGGAGATCAGATTTCGATGCGTGATGCTCTCTATGCGATGTCATTACGGCAGGATAGTGCCTGTGCATTGGTTCTTGGTGATTTTGTGGGTAGGAAGTTACTGGAGAAGAGAGGTAGAGGCGGTAATCCTTATAAGGCGTTTACTCAGGAAATGAATAATTTGGCTGGTTTTTTGCGTATGGGTTCTACACGTTTTAAGAGTCCTGCG
This sequence comes from uncultured Verrucomicrobiales bacterium, assembly GCA_937934595.1. Classification (GTDB taxonomy): domain Bacteria; phylum Verrucomicrobiota; class Verrucomicrobiia; order Verrucomicrobiales; family Akkermansiaceae; genus Rubritalea. The sequence goes on from CALGZA010000078.1 coordinate 26,290, forward strand.
GGAGGTTTGGGCAAGACTAAGATTTCTGATTTGGCTAAGTTGGCTGCTTATGCGTTGGAGACGAATGGGTATGACTTTTATATGAAACAGAAGAGTAGGTCTGTGAAGGTGAGGAGATTGAGCGGGGTTACTCAATCGTTGAAGTTGAAGAATACGAATTATTTGTTAGGTTCTATGGCTATTGGTGGTTTGATGTTAGAGGGGCAGAATGCTGTGATAGCGGCGAATAGAAAGAATATAGTGGTTAAACTTGAGGGTGGGAGAGCTAAGATTACTCCGAGGCAGTTGATCGTAGTTCAGTTTGGTTCAGCGAATAGGGATGCTAGGGCTAAGCAGTTGGTTACTGAGGGGTGGCAGCGCTATGAGTCATGGAGGGCTGAGGGTTTTCCAAGAAGTGCTACTGGGAAAGAGTTTTTGAGGTAGATGTGCAACTTTGGGTGGGTTATGATGTTTTTTAATATTACATGGTCTATTCTGGGGTGAGCTGGTGGGTGGGTAAGTGGGTAGCGTTTTAGGGGGTATGGGTGTCTTCTTTTGTGGTAAGATTTTAGTCCGTATATTTTATGGAGCTGGGTTGGCGAGTCATTTTGGATGATGATGTGTGTGTTGTGTTTATACCATTTTCACAGTTATTCTGGTTTGATAGTAGTTTTAATACATTTGGGAACAGCAGCAGAGCTGATTTTTTGAAGTGCACAACAATATATCAAGATTAGCTTCGTTATTCGTCAGTTGTATAGTGCACTATACG
>CALGZA010000079.1 GCA_937934595.1 uncultured Verrucomicrobiales bacterium
ATAAACAACACACAAAATCAACACCGACCGCCTCTCTACCCATGCTCAACCAATCCCATGCAAATAGCATATTATCAGAGTATATGACATCGACCAAAGCATGAATACGAGAACTCGCTTTCTCTAACAAAATCCGACTACCTCCACCTTGATCAGTCGATCTTGAGTATAAGGCAGGGTGTTCTGTTTGGTTCTCCTTCATTGATTCAGCCCTTCACTGGGTAGCATTTCCACAAACTCGTTGTTTCTCTGAATCAACAGCTTAGAACCCTAAAATCCTCGTACAATCCCAAATACTAACTATTTCCCCCTATTGTAAAATCCCTAAATTAGTATCTTCAAAACTTCAAAAGTTCCACTTGACACCTATAAAGAAATTCATTATGTATCAAGTGTGTTATTTACAATCGTTTAGACTCATAACTTTAACCACAAACAAAATATGCATAAGAAACTGTTAACTATCCTTGGCACCCTAGCAGTGCTGTTTTCATCTGACGCATCCGCGCAATTAGGCAAGCCCGCCCGGCATCTACAAGCGGAGAAAGCCATGGAGAAGATCGTTCTTAAGAAGGACTTCGGCGAGAATCTCAAGTTCCACTCACGGGAAGTCGTTACAATGGTGCAAAACGACCGCGTTCCGGGACTGAACGGATTGATGTTCATGAGATGGAAGGGAGATGATCCCGAAACCGAGGTCATGGCTTCGGTGCAATGGTTCGAAAAAAAAGAGGATCTGCTCAAGTTCTATGCATCGAACATCAAGTTCTATGCATCGAAAACGAAGAAAAAGGACTACAAATTAGGGGAACTCGACGGCACATCACTCTGGGTGATCGGCGAGGACGGCTACTTGTGGACGGATGGACAACATTTTCTAGTGACCTTGGGAGGATCGCCCCAGCCTCCCAAGGATATGGTCAAAGACTGGTTGTCCCTGATTGGTAGCAAGGTCGCGGAGATCGAAAAAGAAGCGAAAAAGAAACAAGCACCCTCAGAGAAACCCAAAGAATAGGCTGTAGACTATGGGCTATTGACTACCCCCCTCATCAAGCCAGACGTGCAGCTCTCCGCATCTGGCTTTTCGAGGTAGTTCTTCAACTTACTTTCGAGCTAACCTAGGTTTATTCTTTCAAGGGAGCTGTGATAATACTAACTAATGCTTCAAGTAGGCATCTCGTAAAGCTTTATACCTGCACTGGCTACCCAATTTATATGTTATCGATAACCATATCCTTACGCGGTTCTTCAGCCAATAGTTTAATCCTGCAAAACTGCCGTAACTTGGGGATGTCCCTCAGATCGTTAAAATAGGCTATTGGTTAAGTGTTAGTCATGCGTTAGCACGACTTTTGACAAACAAATACCAACAGTCAAACCCTCACCAACTAAATGAAGCAAACACACCTCACCAATAAATCATCTACTCCCCTTGATTCAGCTCATCAAGGTAGTCTAAATACGCATTCTTAGGCCTTGGTTTTAGCTCTCGGTTCGTCTCTTCCATCATATCACTAATCCTATCCGAACTATCCCTAATGAGCTCTTCTATAATATCAGCTTCAGGTAAATTTTTCCAATACTTCTTGGGCATCTCTGTCTGCATCATCTTAATCTTCACCCGAGCTGGATTAAAGATACTCCGATAATAACTTTTCCATAACGTCTCTAATTCATCGCCCTCAGGTGCATGAGTTTTCGCTACTCCTTCAGTAAAACTCAGCTGGTTCCCATCCCAATGCATGCACTCATCCGGAGTTAAAATAGAAAAATTCATACCTGCAAAACGTTTTCTATAAAAATTAGCATTCAACCTAACGATCAGATGGTCAGGCTCAAACCATGAAACAAAATGCTCCCGACCAGAATTATCATCATCAGGCGCAGATACTTTCCTAAACCTAACAAAAGCACGCATCTTATGAATGTCCCGCCCAATCTGCTTTCGCATGTTCTCCACTTTGCGGATCGTAGGGTGAGTATGATGATAAAGAATAGCCTTATTGTTACCATAGGTTATAATCCAAAGTATCTCATAAAGCATCGCCCATTGCTTACCAGATCGATGACTACTCAATGTCTCCGCTAAGCTCATAAAATGCTTAGGAACCCTCGGTAATTGACTGGTTCTCTGATACCCTTTTGCGTTCTCCTCTTCCCCCTGCTTTCCAAATTCAAAAAACATCTCATCATCAAAACCTGACTCCTCAGGATAAAGCTGACCGACCCTCCAGATAACATTAGCAGGCTCCACCATATCACCTAAAAGTAAGCGCGACATTTCTCTCCATGATTTAAAATTAGGCTCTATGCTTACAGTCTTCATCTCTTCATTATAAAAATAATTCTAAACTCATTGGTAGTATAATTAAAACTCACCATGCATCGCCTCTTTACCGGCCTCCATCGTTAACTTAGTTACGGTCTCAGCATTTTCTATAATAACCTTATCACCAATTACTGGCGCCGAAAAATCTAGTTCCATCTGCTTTGGAGGCGGTGAAAACCTAAGCCTTATATCCTCATTAGAAAACTCCAGCTTCGCAGGATGATGATCACTGCAGATCATAAAAGGCATCGTCTTCTTAAGATTCACCCTAAGCTTTATCAGGTCTTCTAGTCCTACCTTATGATACATTCGCAGCCTAACTATGCGTTGAGCATTTCTAACACCCAACCCAGGGATACGATACAACATCTCAAGTGGCGCTGAATTCACATCAAATGGAAAAACATGACGGTTCCGTAACGCCCAAGATAACTTCGGATCAATATCTAAATCTAAATCAGGCTCCTCAGAAGTCGTCAGCTCATCCACTTGAAAATCATAAAATCTCAATAACCAATCCGCCTGATAAAGCCGATGCTCTCTAACCAGAGGAGGCGACTTCAATGGCAATAAAACCGAGGGCTCCGGAATAGGACTAAAAGCAGAATAATACACGCGCCGTAGATTAAAATTACCATACAGATCCTCAGATCGCTTGAGAAAATCACTATCATGAGAACCATCAGCACCTACGATCATTTGCGTGCTCTGCCCAGTAGCAAAAGTAGGCTTCTTAGCTCGTGACTTACTCCGCCGCATCTCTTTCCGCGTCACCAACGTCTCAGTAATCCTACTATTAATAGTCTGCATCGCCTCCCTAGTTCGCGTCACATTCTTTTCTGGAGCCAGAACTTTAAGGTTCTTCTGCAAAGGTAACTCCACATTTATACTCAGCCTATCAGCATACTTCCCAGCCTCAGATATAAGCTCAGGAGACGCTTCAGGGATCGTCTTCAAATGAATATATCCTCTAAAGTCATGCTCCTCCCTCAGTAAACGTGCCACCCGAATAACCATTTCCATCGTATAATCAGCACTCCTCACTATCCCTGAACTCAAAAACAACCCCTCTATATAATTCCGCTTATAAAATGAAAGCGTCAGTTCAACCACCTCCTCAGGGGTAAACAAAGCCCTTCTCACATTACTAGAACGCCTATTAATACAATAATGACAATCATACAAACACACATTAGTAAGCAAAACTTTCAATAATGAAATACACCGTCCATCCGGTGCATAAGAATGGCAAATACCAGCACCGCCAGTCGACCCCACACCCTTCCCCTTTGAGGAATCCTTACGAGCTCCTCCAGAACTAGCACACGAAGCATCATATTTAGCTGCATCCGCTAAGATCTCTAGTTTCTCAATAGTGTTCATAATTGCATTATATGTTCCAAGGAACATAATAATCAAGAACTTTTTAAAAAGATAAAAAACAACATGATTGAGAAAAATACAGCTATTTTAAAAAATCACACTAGATCTCAAGAACTAATACAGCATGCAGAAAATAACTAAAACCTATTCAAGATCCCCTTTAATCAGAACATCACGAGGTTGCCCCTTGATCGCAGATGAATGCTCTAAAACAATAAACCATTTCCCATCCACCTTTCTCAAAGTAGACGTCGTTCTAATATGAACCTGAACACGTTCCCCCGTCTTCAACACTCTAAACTTAAATCGATGAACAAAACTGACGATCGCTGTCTTACCGAAAGTCCTTGCCCTTAGATCTTGTATCTTAGAATCATAATAATCTAAATGCTTTGAATCTCTTGTATAAGCCTTAAGCATCTCATCAAAACCATGATGCCACATGCCAATAGAAACCAGCATCTCCAGATCCTTAGTATTCTCATAATAGCTCGAAATAACTTTAGGATCATCCTTATTAAAATCAGATGCCCAGCGTTTAATGAAATCAGTAGGAGTCTCCCCCCAGCTAAACGAACTAGTAATTAGGAAACACACTATAGAATAGAAGATATTTTTCATGTAGATTAGAATCTGCACCTCAAAAAAAATCATGCAAACTCAACTTAACACTCATAAAATACAACGGCCTCAAGCTAAGAATTATCATAAATCCACATCATTAAATGAAAAGCAAAATACAAACTGCTAACAAAAGGAAATCAAACAAAGAGACTGAAAAACCAACAAAAAAACGGATATAAAAGCCCCAACCACACGCAAAATCGTAAAATCCTTTACACACCTATCAAAGTAACAAGATCGCTTATAAATACAAAAAACTAAAAAACACGCATTAACCACAAGACTCAGCAGAAACAAGATCACTCCCAACAAAAAATCTGAATTATCAGCTTTAAAGAAACCTGAATACTCAAAAGCTAAGAAAGCACAAACAAGCAACAGAGGAGACAAGAGAAAAACATACGGCTTCCCAAACCTAACTTCTTTAGGTCTAAGAATCATGCCATCGCGCTGATATTCAGATTGGGCCAACTTCATAAATCATAATCGCAGTATTTTACATATCTTCATAAATCAAACAGAACATTTACCTACTATAATAAACAACATATAGAGATAATACTGAGCATAACTGTATCATCATAACATACAAACTACCCTCTTAAAACACTATCAAACATACAAAATCCTAAGCATTATCAAAAAATAAAATATATACCAATCACAGAAATTCTTCCTTTCAAGATAACCCCATCCATCTATAAATAAAACTCAACCAATAATAACAATGCCGGAAATCATAGATATCGTCGAAACCACAGAGAAAGCACCCATCCTACTAGGCTGGCAGTGGCTAGCCCTAACCATCGTCATTATACTAATAATTACCGCCATCACAGCGTTTAAAAAACATGCCTCATATCAGACCAAAAACCCTAACCACCTAAAAAAAGCTCTCGAAGAACTTAGAATAATTCAGCAAAACATCGAAAAAAATAAACTCCCAGACAACACACTCACCACAGAACTTTCTCTCATCACCAGAGAATACCTACAAGGAAAATTCAAAAACAAAGCCATATTCCAAACACACCAAGAATTCATCACTGACCATAAAGACCTCGAAAAAATCCCCGAGCAGGCTCGCCACAAACTATCCAGCTACTTATCCATACTTGCTAAACATAAATACACACCAGACAACAACCTACCACCTGAAAAAAATAAACTGATCCTTCAAACAGAATCGCTTTTAAAAGGAATTGACTCAACAACAACACAAAGCCTCTAAAAAACACCTCCAGCCCCAAAACTAAACACCTATCAATAACATCGACACCATCTTCCATAAAATCAGTTTTGCCCAGCCCTGGTGGTTTCTCATCCTCCTAACGCTCCCCCTCCTGCTCATGTTAAAAGGGAAACTAGGCTCCCCTAATAGTATTACTTTCTCCTCCATTTCCATCATAGGCTCCCTCGGTACGAAACCAAAAGACATCCTCGGTGCTCTTAAATTCACCACTCTCATCTTCTCCATCATAGCCGCAGCTATAGCTCTAGCCAGACCACAAACTAAAACCATCTACAACGACAAAAAAGCCAGTGGCGTAGACATCATGGTAGCCATAGACATCTCACTATCCATGACAGCGAGAGAAGACAAATACAATGGAAATTCTCGCATGCATACAGCGAAACAAACCATCACTAACTTCATTCAAGCCAGACCATACGACCGCATCGGCATCGTCTCCTTCGCTGGCAGATCCTACCTTGATGCAGCTGTCACTCTAGACCACCCATTCCTCATCCATAAGCTCGATGCCATCGAGCCTAACGGGCATTTAGACGACGGCACTGCCATAGGATCGGCTCTATCTAACTCCGCAACCCGCCTCCTAAAATACAAAGACACTAAATCCCGCATCATCATACTAATCACCGACGGATCGAACAATTCAGGCACCATCAGCCCCACAGAAGCAGCAGAAAATGTCGCCCTCCAGAACATCAAAGTCCACACCGTTGCCATTGGCTCAAAAGAAGGCAGATTATCCAGAAATATCCAAACTTACCCAGAACAAGAATTCGATACCAAAACACTCAAAAAAATCGCTCAAATCACCAAAGGACAATACTACCGCGCACTCAGCACTGATGACCTAAACAACGCTTTAGACAGCATCGATGCCCAAGAAAAAACCATCCGTAAACAACGCACAGCAAGCCATAAAAAAGAACACCACATCTGGTTCACCACTGCTGCACTCATACTAGCACTCCTACACCTTTTCATCACCACCATATCACCACCTCCCGCACCAGGAGCATAATAATAAGTCCATGTCATTTCTCTATCCAGGCTGGTTCGCCACACTATTCATCATACCGCTAATCATACTAGCGGTCATTATCAATCGTAAAAACAGAGCTAAAATCTGGGCGAAATTCGTATCCCATCATCACAAAAAAGAACTCGTTAAACAACACAACCCCAAACACTTCTGGATCTCCCTCACACTCTCTCTAATCGGTATCATCTGCCTCATCACCGCAGCCGCCCGCCCCTACCAAGGAACATCAGTCACCAGAAACAAAATACAATCGCGTAACATACTCATCGCCATGGACACATCACTATCCATGCTATCCGAGGACGTCCAGCCCAGCAGACTCAGTAGCGGAGTCACATTCGCTGTAAACCTCATAAAAGCCCTGCCAGATGACCACTTCGCCATCATGGCATTCGCTGGAAGCCCTAATGTCATCACATCCTTCACTATCGACCACCCATCCATCATCGAAGAACTAGGATACCTTGGACCCAGCTCAGCACACTCACCAGGGTCAAACCTCCCAGACGCACTTTACGAAGCTATCTACACCCTAAAACGCGCAGGCAAACAAGCAAACGCTATCATCCTCATAACAGACGGCTCAGAAACCCTCGAAGAAATTCAAGAAATCACCACCCTAGCCAAAGAATCATTCGTCCAGATATTCACCATCGGAACAGGAACCACCGCAGGAGGCCCCATCCCCATCAATGGAGAACTCCATCGTGACACACAAAATAGAGTCGTACACACAAAACTACACGACAAAATCCTACGCCAGCTTGCCAGAGACACCAACGGAGACTATACTCATATTAACACACAGCCAGAAATCGCCATCGCTAACGCCATCAAGAGCATGAACAAATACGAACAACAAGGCAGAGAAATCCAAATTCCCAATGAAAGATACCAGTGGTTCCTTGCCTCCGGCATGTTCCTCCTCATCATCAGCTCACTCCTCACCGCTCGTCTCAAGTCAAGCATAGCTCCCCTCATCATCATCTTATCCCTCACCTCCCCTTCTCAAACACAAGCTAAAGAATCCTGGATCAATGCCATATCCAAGAAATACATCGACCGCCCAGCACAAATACAAACAGGCTACAAAGCCCTCAATAATAAAAACTACCCCTCCGCCATCAAACACCTCACCACAGCCAGAATCGGAACAACAGGAGAAACCCACGCCAAACTATCACTCGCCATTGCACAAGCCGCCTATAGAAACAAAAACTACTCTCTCGCTAGCCAAGAATTCAGCCAAGCACTCACCAGCAAAGAAATCCAAACCCAAAACAAATCACAATTCAACCTAGCAAACACTATCTTCAAACAACACACATCAGAATTCAATGTCCCAAAAAACACCACACTACAAAAATACCTAGAACAACAAATTCGCACCAACTCTCTCACTCAAGTAAAGCTAGACAATATCGAAAAAGGCCTCGAATCAGCCATTACACACTACAACGACCTCATCGAGGTAAACAAACAAAACACACCAGCAAAATCAAATCTAGCAACCACACAAAAAATCATAGAAACAATCAAAAAAGCGCGTAAAACAATCGACAAAGAAAAAGAAGAACAAAAAGACAAGAAAGACAAGAAAGACAAGAAAGACAAGAAAGACAAAAACAAAGAAGACAAAGAAGACAAAGAAGACAAAGAAGACAAAGAAGACAAAAAAGACAAAAAAGACAAGAAAGACAAGAAAGACAAGAAAGACAAAGAACAAGAAGACAAAAAAGACAAAAAAGACAAAAACAACGGGAAAGAAAAAGGCAAACCAAAAAACAGCAAAGATAAAAACAACACTAAAGCCCCAAAAATAAGCAACAAAGAAAAAAATCCCCAACAACAACAAAACAAACAAACCACCAAAAAAAAAGGAGAACAAAAAAAATCCAACAATCAAACCACCACTCAAAACAACAACAAACCCATTAAACTCACAGACCAACAAAAAGCACTCAACACACTAAAAAAACACGCAGACTCAACTAAAAAACCTACAAGAAATCGCAAAAACTACTTTAACCGCCCTGCCATAGATTGGTAAAATGAGATCATACTGTATCATCCTCTGGCTCGCACTACTCAGCCTCACATGCACTATCACTAGTGCTGAAATCCTCAGCTTCACCTCATCGAAAAACCTCATCACAGGTGAAAACTGCTATGTCACCTTCGCCATAGAAACGAACGAAACCTCACCAATATCCCCAAGAATAGAAGTCACTAAGGCCTTATTCCAGATTTATAGCACAAGGTTAAGCGTTCAGCATGGCAAGCGCTACTTCATCCTTACATACAGATTTAACGCACCACAAACCGGCACCTACACCATCCCCGCCACTACATTCTTCTACGAAGAAAAAAATCTCACCTCCACACCCATCACCATCAAAGTAAGAGACAAAAGCACACTAACTCTACAAAACGTCGAATCAAAATCCATCTCATCTCCCACAGCTCCCATCAGAAAAACATACCCATACTACACCCAGCTCATTACAGAAAAAACCTCCCTCTTCCCCAATGAAGCCACAGAACTCGAATATAAAATTTATATCCCCAAGTCCATCAAAGTATCACAATGGGGACTACCCACTGGAGAGAAAAAAAATGCCACCGCATGGAGATTCGTAACCCCAGACGAAAGAATCATTAACGGTGACGCCATCATCAATGGAAAAAAATACCAAGTCGGTAGATTCATAACCACAGTCTCAGGAATAAACCCAGGAACAGCCACCATCGGACCATTCAAATCGCGTATCGTACACAACAAATCCATAATAATGCCTCGTACCGGCTTCAAGAACGAAACCCAAGCAATCCACCCCATATCACGTCCCATATCTCTCACCATACTTCCTCTCCCACCTAATCCACCAGCAAACTTTAAAGGTGATGTTGGCAGCTTCAACATGGCCGCCCACATCGAAACCAAAGCAGAAATCAATACATCAGAATCAATCAAAGCCCAGATCACCATAACAGGAAAAGGAAAATTCTCCGAACTCACTCCTCCTTCACTCACAAATGCAAAACACTGGAAACTCATATCACAAACCAAACGTGACCTAGGAAAACAAAGAAAAAATATCCACTCATCAGCAGAATTCAATTACCTCATCCAGCCAAAAAACACCATCACCCCAGGCCCTAACAACACACCAGGTTTCAGCTTCAGCTACCTAGACCCAGTCCTCAAAAAATACAAAACCCTCAGCCACACCGGTGCACCTATCAAAATCACAGCAATAAAAGAAACCAGTAGCACCAACACCTCCCATACCACCACCACACAAAATAAAAACAAACCACTATCTATCATAGAAAACCCTCAAACCATAAACACCCCATGGTATAAAAAACTACCTCTCTCACTCATACACATCATCCCCGCTTCCATATGCCTCACTCTCCTCATCATAGCAGCAATACAAAAACACCGAGCCATCAAACTGAAAAACTCACATAAAATCATCCAGCGCAACAGCATCAAAAAACTTGAAACACTAGAAGATGAAACATTCATCAAAGCAGCAAGTAACTACATCCAACGCTGGATAGACACAGACAAAAATCCAGAACTCAAAGACGTCATAACCCTCAGAGACCAAAAATGCTACCAGCCAAAATCATCAACACCTCTAACCAATAAGCGCAAACAACAAATCATCAACACACTCAAAAAACTCACCATCATCCTATGCTTTATCACACCACAAATCACAGAAGCATCACCAGAAAAACTCTGGAAACGCGGTAAATACCAAAAAGCACTCACTGAATACCAAACCAAACTCCCCACTACATCCCCAGACATCATCTACAACATCGGCAACTGCCATCACAAACTCAATCAACCAACAAAAGCCGCCGCCAACTACCACCAAGCCATCTTACTAGACCCATACCACAACAGAGCGATACACAACCTCGCCATCCTCCACAAACAACACAACAGCATCATCCCAAAAGAACCCACAAAACAAGGTCCAATCCAAGACTGGGTCACCCTACTCAATAAAAAAACCTACTACATCACATTAAGTATCTCACTCTGGTTCACACTCATCAGCATCCTCATCATGAAAATACTCAAACCCAAAAGAAAAAATACCATCATCACCCTAGCTACTCTCTCAGCACTCACAGCTATCATTAGCAGCTCCGCACACATCATTCACCCAGACACTAACCAGCTCAATGACCTCCCACTCGCCATCATATCAGCACCCACACCCATCACCCACCAGCCCATCCCAGACAGCACCCAGATCCTAACCATACCACTCCTCTCACCATGCCACATCATCAGCTCCAGAGGCACATACGCATACATCATATTAGCCGATGAAACACAAGGCTGGGTTATGTCTAAGAACCTAACTAAAATCGAAAAACCTCATCAATAATACCTAATTCTCCCGCAACTGCTCAGCTATTAAAAATGCCAACTCAAGCGACTGACTTGCATTCAACCGTGGATCACACTGAGTATCGTAACAATTACTCAGCTCCTCATCAGAAAGATTAAAAGCTCCACCAGTACACTCAGTCACATTCCTACCAGTCATCTCCAAATGAATACCCCCAGGCCAAGTCCCAGCAGCCTTATGAGCCCTAAAGAAAGCCTGAACTTCTGACAAAATATCCTCAAACTTCCGCGTCTTATAACCAGAAGATGCCTTCACCGTATTACCATGCATCGGATCGCAAATCCAAATAATCTTCCTATCCAGCTGCTTCATCCGCTCAAACAACTCAAGAAGCTTCTCATAAGCTCCCTCCGCTCCCACGCGCGTTATGAAAATCAACTTCCCAGGAGTATTCTCAGGATCCAAAAGATTCGCTAACTTCGTGATCTCTTCCACATCCGCAGTCGGACCTATCTTCACACCTATCGGATTCTCCACCCCCCGCAGAAACTCCACATGAGCATGATCCAGCTGCCTAGTTCGCTCACCTATCCATAACATATGCGCTGATAAATCATACCAACCATCATCCTGCTTCCGTAACATCGCCTGCTCAAAATCTAACAGCAATGCCTCATGCGAAGTATATATAGCAGTACCCTGTAACTTAGAAAAATCATCCACATTGATACCACATGACTCCATAAACTCTAAACTATCATGTATCCTACTACTCAGATCTCCATACTGCTCACTCAGAGCCGTATTATCAACCGCATCACTATTCCACTGCCTCACATTCTTCAAACTAGCAAACCCACCACGAGTCAAAGCACGTAACAAATTCAACGTAGATGCAGACTGATGATACGCCATCCTCAAACGCTCAGGATCTGGCTCTCGCCCAGCCTCCGTAAACTCAATCTGGTTCACATTATCACCGCGGAAACTCGGCAAGCTTACTCCCCCCTGCTCCTCCATATCCGCAGACCTAGGCTTCGCAAACTGACCAGCCATCCTTCCTATCTTCACCACCGGGCACTTACCTGCAAAAGTCAAAGTAACTGCCATCTGTAACATCACCTTCACCATACTCTCTATGTGCTCCTCAGAAAACTCAGTAAAACTCTCAGCACAGTCACCGCCCTGCAAAATAAACGCTTTCCCATCTGCCACATCCGCTAAACTACTCCGTAGCGCCTTCACCTCCTCAGCAAAAACCAAAGGAGGTAAAGCAGACAGTGAATCAAGAATACCACCCAGACTATCTTTGTCTGAATAGTGTGGTTGCTGTAATATAGGAAATTGCTTCCACGATTGGGGAGTCCAAGAATTAGGCATAGTATGATAGTATTTTTTAAAATTATTGATTATGGAGACTGAGAACCTTCATACATTTTGTCCACCGCGCCTTAAAGCCCGGATTCTTTTTTTCTAAGTTTTTAGACGCACTGATTGCTTTCGATTTTTCTCCGCCAAGCCATGCGTAGCAGATTGCCTGCTCAAGTCTAAATCTTTTTTCAAATGAACTAAAATCTTTTACCTGCAAACTCAACTGATGCAGTTCTATTACACTACCCACCTTTATCTCTCCCCATCGCACACTACGCTCCGTTGCACCCCGCATCACCGTCATACCATCCATGCTCATATTCTTAAACTTAGTAAAAGTAGCTCCATCCTTCAGCTCTATTTCAGACTTCTGCTCCCCACTCAGAGCTGAACTCAAAGACTCCAGAAAACCCTCCGCATGCTCACACAAATAAATCATTTGCTCCTTCTTAACTAAAGAACGCTCCGAATCAAACTTCGCCGAATTTAACATCTTACGTGCCAAAACAAAATCCGCATCAGAAAGAGGCTCCTTTAAGCCATCATAAAAACTCTGCCAGTCAACACCACCCTTCTCCTCACTCTGTCCACCTGGCTCCTCCTTTTCACCACCATCCTCTTCCTTTACCTCAGCTAACTTCATCGCTTGCTCATGCTTCATCCTATTCTGATGAATATCTAACTGAAAAATCCACTCCTTAAAATTCTCTAAAATTCGCCCTCTCGTCTTAGCCCTTAACCTAGCCTCCCTCAGCTCGCGCCCTCGCTGAACTAGCTCAGCCATATCAGCAGGAACATATTCCTCGCCAAATTGCCTCACTATATTCACATCATCTCTATAGTCACCTATCAAAGAAGTATAAATCTTAAACTCTTCAGAAAACTCTCGCCCCTCTTCTCTAGAAAACAGATCTACCTTCATAAAAAACCTCATCGCATCATGAGTATAACCCAGATCCCAGCTCTTAAGACCAGCTGCAAAAGCAATCATAGCCCCCACCTCACTATCCACATCAGGCAAGGAGGATGCCCTCACTCGCTCAAAACCTACCAGCTCAGGAACAGCCCTACCAAACTTCTCAGCCAGCTCACCTAACACCTCACCCCCCTCACCCCCCTCTCTCTCCGAAGCCTCTTTATAAAATCTACTAATACTCCGTAGCATCCTATCAGACCCACCACCAGATCCATTCAAGCCACTCGCTATGCACCCCTGAAGACCAGCCCACATCACCGAATCTAATGAAAATCGCTTATCATTAATTATCATACTATAATAATTCGCAGCCCTATCATACTGCTTAGACCTTAACGCTCTTCTAGCCTCTTTAATCCTATGTGTCAGACGCTTACCAGCATCCCCACCATCATCACTTCCAGTTAAACCCTTAACATCCACTCCACTTGCACCTCCACTCCCATCACTATCACCACCTCCACCCCCGCCCACTACCAAAGCAACAATAATACACAAAACCACAACACCCCCAGCAATCATCCCAAGCAAACCCTTGCTCATACCTCCCTCTACACCAGGATCAACTAAAGAATCCCCAGCCGCCAGCACACCACCACCCACTATAATCTCAGCTCTATTCAAAGCATCGATGATTTCCTTGTAAGACCCATAGCGCTCATTCTCATCAAATGCCATCGCCTTATCTATCACTGCACAAGTCTCAGCATTCAGCCAAGGCGCCCTCGCCTTGAGCGGCATCAAATTAACCTTCAAATTACGCAGTTCAGTCGTAGAGCGCGAATCCGTACTAAAAGGAACCTCCCCCACCAGAGCATGATACAAAGTAGCCCCCAGCGCATATATATCTCCACGGAAATCCTCCTCTCGGGCATCCAATGTCTCAGGCGGCACATAATAAGGAGTCGCCCAGATCTCATCAGCCTGAGCCTTTCCACCCTGCGTCACCAAAGCCAAACCAAAATCAACAATCTTAACATGCCCTTCAGCATCAAATAAAATATTACCAGGCTTAATATCACGGTGTATCAAACCCTCATCATTCGCCGCATTCAACCCCTCACACACTTCCCTACCCCACCTCAGAACATCACTCTCAGGTAAAGCACCCTGATCATGCATTACCTGCTCCAGACTAGCCCCCGGAACCAGCTCCATCGCTATGAAAAACCTCTCAAACGCCTGCCCCACCGTATACACCCTCACCACATGCGGATGACTAATCGCTGCCGTTATCTTTGCCTCCTGCTCAAACTGAGCTATCCTAGCCTCATCCATAGAATAGCTCTCATTAAGAATCTTAATAGCCACCTCCCGCCCCAAAGTCTTATCCTTAGCCCTAAAGACCAAACTCATCCCACCTACTCCTTGACGTTTCTGCAGAACATAGCTACCTACATCCACCTTCACCCGGTTATGTGTCTCACAACTAGGACACTCAACATTAGTGAAAGGCTGAATCAAAGTAATATCCATCGCACTACCACAGGCACTGCATTGGGCTACACTATTACTCTCAGGATTCATAATATCTATACTATGTAAAAAACGTGCACAAATACACTGAAAAACAACAAAAAATAACTTTCACCACGCCCATAACCCCAGAACCCCCATTCTAACAACAGTTCAGCTCACCACTCCAACATGAAAATCACCGTGCAAGAAATCACCAAACCAAGACTGGACATATTCCTAACCTCCAAACTACCAGATCTCACCCGCGCACGCATCCAATCACTTCTCAAATCCAATCACATCCTCGTAAACGGATCCCCAGCTAAACCAAAAACACCAGCTATCGAAGGCGACATCATCACCATAAACATCCCAGAACCCACCACAGAAAAAGCCCAGCCAGAAAACATCCCCATTGACATCCTATTCGAAGACGAAGAACTCATCGTACTAAACAAAACATCAGGAATCGTCGTCCACCCAGCAGCAGGTAACCTCACAGGCACCCTCGTAAACGCACTACTACACCACTGTAACGGAAAACTCGCAGAAATCGGAGGCTCAGAGAGACCAGGAATCGTCCACCGCCTAGATAAAGACACCTCAGGATGCATCGTCATCGCTAAAACAGACAACGCTCACAAACACCTAGTCGCACAATTCGCTGACAGATCCACAAAAAAACAATACCTCACCGTCGTCCAAGGAACACCAAAAAAACAACAAGACCGAATCTTCACTCACATCGGCAGACACCCAGTAAACCGCCTCAAAATGGCAGTCGTTAACCCAGGATCAGGAAAAACCGCCATCACAGACTACCAGCTACTCGGAACTCTCCCAGAAAATGACACCAGCCTCATCCTCTGTGACCTACACACAGGTCGCACCCACCAAATCCGTGTCCACATGCTCCACATCGGAACACCCATCATCGCAGACCCCATCTACGCAAACGCCAATAAACAAAAAACCCACCCCGGCAGACTCATGCTCCACGCCCTCAACCTCAGCATCACGCACCCCATCACCCATGAACGACTCCACTTCAGCGCCCCCATCCCACCAGAATACCAACCCTGGACCAGCCACTTCCATATCCAAACATAAACGCACCACAACAACTCCCCATCACCCCCTATACACTAATTTAACAAGCCACCTGTTTTCCATTGGCAATCCAACAACTCTCGCCTAACCTAACCCCATGAAAATGAAACACACACTTTCTCTAATAACACTCAGCCTCTCAGCCATACTCGCCTGCCTATCAAGCTCCTGCACCACCAGCACAGACACCCCACTCTCAGCCACCGGACTAGCCCAAGGACTCAAATCTCAAACCGCCACATCAGCATTCGCACACGCCAAGCAACTCCAAACAGCAGGCAAAACAAACGCAGCCATCAAAAAATACCAACTCATCGCTAACAAATACCCACTATCCGCAGAAGCTCCTCAAGCCAGATACCAAGAAGCATCTATCCTATACGCCACAGGAGAACTCCTAGACTCATTCGACGCCTTCCAAAAACTCATCGAAAAATACAACTCCAGCCCACTCTACGGAACAGCCCTCCAAAAACAATCAGAAGTAGCCCTCGCAGCTGCTAACGGAGACATCAAACACAACTTCGCAGGCATCAAATCACAACTCGCAGGTAACAACGTCCAGCAAATGCTAACCAAAGTCAGAGACAACGCTCCATTCTCAAAACAAGCTCCTAAAGCCCAATTCGCCATCGGTTCACTCTGGCATAAACGCGGCGAATACAACAAAGCCATCGCAGGATACAAAGGCGTCCAAGAAAAATACCCAAACAACTCACTCACACCAGAAGCCCTCTACAGAACAGGTAACATCATACTCAACCAATCCAAAAAAGGAAACCGTAACAAAGCCAGCCTAGACAGCGCCAAAAACATCTTCCTAGACCTACAACAACAATACCCAAATCACCCACGCGCCAAAGACGCAAAAGCACAACTCGCAGCACTAAACAAATCAAACATCCAGCGTAACTTCGAAATCGCAGAATTCTACGACAAAAAAGGCCAAACAGCATCAGCCATATTCTACTACCGCGAAGTCCTCCGCACAACACCATCAGGACCCATCCGCCAAAAAGCTCAGCAACGACTCGCTCAAATCGGCCAATAACCCCCCACCCACACACACACCAACACCAACATGCCGCCGCTCCTCAAAGCAATCATTGCAACCACCGCAATAGCCATCTCAGCCACCCTAACCTCATGCTCCGGCTACCAGCTCGGCGGCGCCAAACCATCACAACTCACTAACATCCGCTCGATCTACATCCCCATGATCGATAACAAAACCCAAGAAATCAAACTCGCATCACAAGCCACAAGCTCACTCGTCAGATTCATCAACAACGACGGATCATACCTAGTCTCCACACCAGCTCAATCAGACGCCACACTCAAAGTCGTCATCGAAACCATCAAATACAGCGAATTCAGATCATCCCGCCTAGACACCCTCAGAGCAGAAGAACTAAACGCAAGCATCATCTCCTCATGGCAACTCATCGACAACCAATCAAACACACTCCTCTCCGGAACCTCAAAAGGTGAAACCAGATTCTTCGTAGATGACAACCAACGCCTATCCAGAGACAACGCAATGCATGACGCTCTTAACAACCTCTCGCGTAAAATCGCATCCCGCATCTCTAACGGATTCTAACTAATCCACTAAATACCCAGCCCACAACACCATGATCTACTTCGTACCCACACCCATCGGAAACCGTGATGACATGACCCTCAGGGCCATCCAGACACTCAAGCTAGTCGACCTCATAACCTGCGAAGACACACGCCACTCAAGACCACTCCTACAACACTTCGAAATAGACAAACCACTCATCGCCATCCACGAACACAACGAAACAAAAAAAGTCCCAGAACTCATCCAAAAAGCAACAGACGGCATAAACATCGCCATGATCACTGACGCAGGAATGCCCGCAGTCTCAGACCCAGGATACAGACTACTTCGCGCATGCATCGAAAATAACATAGAATACACCGTCCTCCCCGGACCATCCGCAGTCCTCACAGCACTCGTCGGATCAGGATTCCCCGTCCACGCATTCTCATTCGGTGGCTTCCTACCAGTAAAAAAAGGTAAACGCTCTAAAGCCCTCACCGCAGCAGCACACTCAGAAATCACCTCCATATTCTTCGAGTCCCCTCACCGCATCCTCTCCACACTCGAAATCCTCGCAGCCACACACCCACTCCAACAAGTTTGCGTCGCAAGAGAACTCTCAAAAAAATTCGAAACATACCACAGAGGAACCGCTCAAGAAATCTTCCAACACTTCACCACACACAAAGCAAAAGGAGAAATCGTCTTCCTCATCGCACCATCAGACTTCACACCACATAACAACTAAAAAACATGCTAAGCTTCTCCACCTGCTGGAACAACGCACGCCACCAAGAAGGCGACACCATGATCGATGAAATCATCGAAATGGGATTCAAAAACATCGAGCTAAGCCACGGCATGATGATCACCAAGCTCCCAGGCCTCCAGAGAGCCTACAAAGACGGCAAATTCAACTGCGTCGGTGTCCATAACTTCTTCCCATCACCAGTAGAAGTCATGATCGACGCCCCAGACGCATTCGAATACACATCTCACCGACCATACGACCGCAAACGCGCCATGGACATGACCCTAAAAACCCTAGACGTAGCCGCAGAATTCGAAGCAGACTACATGGTCCTCCACATGGGATCCGTACCCATGACACCTAAAAAATGGACCAAAAAAATAACCAAAATGGTCGAAGATAAAATCGACATCGACAACCCAAAAAAATACAACAAATTTAAAGAAAAATTCATCAAAAAACGCACTAAAATAGCACCCCTCTACTACGCCAGAGCCATCGAAGCACTCGAACAAATCGCAGAAAAAGCAGCAGAACTAGGAATCACACTCGCAGTCGAATCCAGAAGCAGATTCGAAGACATGCCAAACGAAGTAGAAATGACATCCCTCCAAGAACACTTCAAAGACAACCCACACGTCGGATACTGGCACGACTTCGGCCACGTACAACTTAAAAACAACATCCACCTCCTAAACCACAAAGAATGGCTTGCCTCCATGGCACCCTATCTCGTAGGATGCCACGTACATGACGTATACTGGCCTAAGCGTGACCACAGAGTACCACTCACAGGCGAGCTAGACTTCAAAGCACTACTAAAACACGTCAAGCCCACCCTACCACTCACCTGGGAACTCAGCCCCACAAGAGAAAAAGAACAAATACTAGAAGCCAAAAAAGTCTGGGAACTCGCATTCCCAGAAACCCTAAAATAATGTGTCGTAAAACCCAGCCTCACCCCCCAGTCACACCACAACAACACCCATGTAATCTAAACCATCTCCAACATGACCCTAGCTAATCCATTAGGCCTTCTCGCACTCACCGCTATCCCCATAGTCATAGCCATCCACTTCCTGCAGAGAAAAGCGCAGGTCATCCCATCCAGCACACTATTCCTCCTAGAAAAAACCCAAAAAGAATCTACCAGCGGCAGAAAATTTGAACGCCTCATAAACTCCATCCCACTCTGGCTACAGCTCCTCATCGTCCTCATCATCACATGGATACTCGTCCAGCCCAGATTTGTGAAATCAAACACCACTCAGCGCATCGCCATCGTCATAGACAGCTCCGCATCCATGTCCGTTTTCACCACAGAAACAAAAGCAAAAATCCAAGAAATCCTCCCCACACTTCAAAACAAAGCAGAACAACTAGAACTCTGGCTGCACCAGTCTAACACATCAAAATCTCGCCTCTACCACGGAAACTCTATCGGTGAACTACTCAGCACCATCGACAACTGGAAACCACTAGACGGTGCCAATGACCCCACACACGCACTCCGCATCTCACGCTCACTCGCAGGAGCACAAGGTGCACTCATCTACATCACAGACACACCCAGAGAATCCACCCCCTACAATGCACACACCCACTCCATCGGAACCTACAAACACAACTGCGGATTCACAGGAATCAGCTTCGAACAAAAAAATAACCAACACATCTGGCAAACACTCGTCAGAAACTACTCCAACCAGCCACAAACCCGCACCTGGTACCTAGAAAATGACAAAAAACAACGCACCCCAGAAAAATCCATCACCATCCAACCAGGAAAAATCATCTCACTAAAAGGAACAATCCCCAACGGCTCAACCAAAGCAAAACTCGTCCTCTCACCAGACAACTTCACACTAGATGACACCCTCCCCATCATCATCCCTCAGCCTAAAACACTAAACATCCACGCCAGCCCATACCAACCATTCCAAAAACTATCATCCAGCATCACATCAGGATTCAAAAACACCATCACCACCACCACACCAGAAAACGCAGACACACTACTCATCACCCAGACAGCACTCACCACACTCACAAACAACGCCATCTGCTTCAACAACATACCAACAAAAAACGCCAAATACCTCACAGGAAACATCCTCGCAGAAAAACACCCACTCATAGACGGACTAAACTGGCAGTCACTCCTCATCCGTGACGTCCCACCCATCCCACACACCGCAAAAGACCAGGTCCTACTCTGGCAAGGAAATCGCGCACTCATCTTCCTCAGACCCACACCTAACAAAAAACAAGCACTCATCTTCAACTTCGACATCACACTATCCAACTTTAACAAATCAGAATCAGCCGTCGTCCTACTCTACCGCTTCCTAAACAACATCCGTAACGCCAAACTCACCCACCAACAATCCATCACAGAAACCGCACAACCACTCAACATCATCACACCCACCATCACCCCAGAAAACCCACTCACCATCACCATCCAAAACCTCACAAACAACAAAACAACAACCAAAAAATACACCTCAAAAACCAAACTCTACGCCCCCATTAAACCCTGCTACTTCAACATCAAACAAGGCGAAACAAACATCCTCACCGCAGCCAACCACTTCGCAGACACCAGAGAAGCAGACTTCTCAAAATGCCAGACACAATACCTCCCAGCCAGCACTCACGCATCCGCCGTATTCACTCACACCAGCGGTGACCCATACTGGAGATACTGGATCCTCCTCACCATAGCAGCACTCGCACTCGCCTGGCACCACGCACACGCCAACAAAGAAATAACAAATAAAAACACCAAAGCATAACCATTTCCTAATTCACTCATCATGCACTTCATCACCCCACACTGGCTCTACATCATCCCAGCATTCATCCTACTCGGACTCGTCTGGAAACAAGCTCAACTCTTCAAACCACTCCGCATCACCGCACTCGCCATCACCGCACTCATCCTCGCTCAGCCAACCATCCAGAAAAAACAAAACAGCCTAGACCTCTGGGTACTACTAGACAGATCAGAATCCACAGAAGGACTCATCTCACAAAACCTACAAGAATGGAACAAACTACTCAGACAAAACCAATCATCCAATGACAAACTCCACTACCTAGACTTCGCCGCAGAAGTCGTAGAACAAATACCAAACTCAGAAACAGCTACATACTCAGGTAACAAAACACTCACCAGAACATCCCTCGCCCTCGAAAACGTCCTCGCTCTCGCACCAGAAAATCGCCCATCTCGCATCCTCCTATTCACAGACGGATACTCCACAGAACCATTCAATGACCTCGCAGAAAAACTCAACAAAGCAGGAATCCCCCTAGACTACAGACTCGTCCGTGAAGAAACAACAGACGACTACCGCATCGCTAAAATCCAGCTCCCCACCCGCGCCCAAACACTCGAGCCCTTCCTACTCGCAGTCACCGTAAAAGGTCACGAAGACGGCAAAATACCCATCACCATATACAGAAACAATGAAGCCATCAGCCCACCAAACACAACAGTAGAACTCATAAACGGAATCGGTAAACTAGAATTCCAAACCAAAATAATCAAACCAGGCGGATACCAATTCTCAGCAGAAATCCTCCCAGAAAATGACGCACACAGCGGAAACAACAAATCCAAAAAATGGATAGAAATCACCGGCGGACCACGCATCATCATCGTCACCAAATACACCAACGACCCACTCGCATCATCACTCACAGCACAAGGAATCAACGTAGAAACCATCACAGACCCATCATCACTCAACATCGGACTCCTCTCAGGAACCAAAGCCGTCATATTCAACAACGTCCCAGCCCACGAAATCCCACCCACATTCCTAGACTCCCTAAACTTCTTCGTCCGCGACCAAGGCGGCGGATTCATGATGGTCGGCGGCAAGCACTCATTCGGATCAGGCGGATACTTCCAGTCATCCATAGACAAACTCCTCCCCATCTCCATGGAACTCAAAAACGACCAAAGAAAACTCGCCGTAGCCATGGCCATCGTCATGGACCGCTCAGGATCCATGTCCATGACAGTCCCAGGCGCCGCAGGCGGAAACATATCCAAAATGCAACTCGCCAACAACGGAGCCGCAAAAGCCATCGAACTACTCGGAATGATGGACTCCATCGCTCTCTACGCAGTTGACTCAGAACCAGAAACCATCATCAAACAACAAACCATCAAAGGAAACAAAAATCGACTCACCAAAAAAGCCATGCGTGTCAAATCCATGGGCGGCGGAATCTTCGTATACACCGGACTCAAATACGCCTGGGACAGACTCAAAAAATCAAACATCGGAACCAAACACATCATCCTATTCACAGACGCAGCAGACTCAGTAGAACCAGGACAATACAAAAAACTACTCAAAGAAATGACAGACCAAGGAGCCACCATCTCCGTCATCGGACTAGGAACAAAAAAAGACTCAGACGCCAAATTCATCGAAGACATCGCAAAACGCGGCAAAGGCAGAATCTTCTTCACACAACGCGCACTAGACATCCCAAAGCTCTTCGCTCAAGAAACAGTCACACTCGCCAGATCAGCATTCATAGAAGAACCCATAAACACACTCGCCACAGGACAATGGGCAGAAATCTCACCCACACCAGTAACCTGGATGACTCAAATCGATGGATACAACCTATCATACGCAAGAAAACACGCCACAACATCACTCATCTCAACAGACGAATACAAAGCCCCACTCATCTCACACATCAAACGCGGACTCGGTCGCACCGCTGCCATCTCATTCCCACTCGGTGGAGAACACTCCACATCAGTCAGAAACTGGGAACAATACGGCAACTTCGCCCAAACCATCACCCGCTGGCTCATGGGAGACAAACTACCACCAGGACTAGGTATCAAACACCAACTAAACGGAACCAGACTAACCATAGACCTACTCTACGACACAGAAGAATGGTCTAACAAATTCGCAAACAACCCACCCCTAATCAAACTAAGCGAAGGCAAACACGACTCAAACAACTACAACGTCCCATGGAAAAGAATCGCTCCAGGAAAATTCTCAGTCACCCGTGACCTTGACGAAGGCACCCTCATCCGCGGCTCACTACAAGCCGGAAAATACGCCATCCCATTCGGCCCCATCATCGTCGGATCCAGCACAGAATGGGCATTCGACTCAGAACGCCTCGCAGAACTACGCACACTCTCACAGCAAACAAACGGCAGAAACCTCACAGACCTCTCTAAAGCCTGGCTCAAACCACCCATCATTCAATCCGCAGACCTCCGCATCCCACTCACCATCGCACTCCTCATCGCCATACTACTAGACGCACTCATCACACGCACAGGATGGTCATTCCCAGAACTCGCCATCGCAGAAAAAATCAACCGTAATAAAACAAACAAAACCACACCCACACCAGATATCATCAACACCCCAACAACAACAACAAACACACCCAAACCAGAACAAACCAGCCGCAGCTCCAGATACTCCAGAGCCAAAAAAGGCAGAAAATAACCAACCCTAAAAAACGAAGCCACCCCCCCCAACCAAGCAGCAAAAACGCATGAAACACAAACTCATCGAACAAGTCATAGCAAAACTAGAATCAGACCTAGCCGGACTCAAAAAAGCAGCCGCCGAGACCCACGCCATCACCAGCCATGACGAAAACAAACAAGAAGGTAAATATGACACCCGCAGCATAGAAGCCTCCTACCTCGCAGACGCCCAGACCAGCCAAGCCCTCACCATCCAGGAAAGCATCCTAAAAATCCGCAACATCACCCTCATAGATGAACCAGAAACAGCCATCCTAGGCTCCATCGTCATCCTCTCCTCAGACCACCAAGACCACCAGTTCCTCCTCCTCCCAGCAGGCGGCGGCATCACCCTAGAATACGAAAACCAACCACTCACCACCGTCACACCAGACTCCCCCATAGGCAAATCCATCATCGCCACATCCATCGCAGAACAAATTCCAAACACTCCCATCGGTAACGTCTTCGTCTCAGAAATCTACTAAAAAACAACACAGCACCACATGAAACCATCCCCAAAACGCACAAAGAAAAAAATCATCATCATCTCTATCATTCTAGCCATTACCACCCTCCTAACCACACACTCAATCTTCAAACATAAATACGACAAAATCACAACCCAGCATCAACTCACAAAAAAAGTGATTACAATCAAAGCCACTAACTCTGAAATAACCACCATTCAGCATATCCATAACAACTGGAACAAGATACATCACAACAATGAAACAATAAACTCAGCACTAGACCTGGCAAAATACCCACGCACCATTAACAGCCTAATCAACCTCTGGAATCACACCCCAAAGCCATACTCATTCTTTAATCTCAAAAGAAACAAACAGGAACTAACAATCGCAGCAACAAAAAATCTAATAACAGAAACAGGCACCTGGAAACGTAAAAACAACATGCTATTCCGTATAAACAACAATTTCGCCCAAACATACATTCAAACCCCAAAAGGCATTTACACCCTCCTTCACACAGACAAAACAATACCCAGTCACACCTCCCCAAGACCAAACTAAAAAAAACTACTCAAAATGAAAGCCTACTGGTAGTCCTTAAGTATAAAATAATATGAGAAAATTAATACCCAAACTATATTTCACAGCCATCGCTGGATCGCTACTACTACTACTCGTGGTAACCGCCTACTGCTGGAGCAACGAATCTGGACATTCTAGTTTCAACCCAATGCTAACCATATACCTATTCGCCCCTGCATTCTTGATAGGCATCGCAGGAATATTCCTTGTTAAAGCCGCAGCTCGCTCAGCCATCACCCTCACGGTTATTGGTCTATTCGGAATGGCATTTGGCATATTCATCTCACGCCTCAATATCCTCAACGAATATCACCACTGGATATCCGCAGGAATGCCCCAGCAGAATCCAAGCACTGGAGCACTACTCATAACATTCCTCTTAGTCACAATCGGGATCGCTACGCTCACCGCTCGCCCAGTATCAAACCCAGCTAAACAAGGCCCAGGTAACCAAGTCGGCGCTGATATAAAATAAAAGCTCTGAACCCATCTCTTAAATAAGTGTTCAGGCACATTATAAACGATAACGGCGTAAAAAATACCATACATCCCTGCAAATTCGGCCTTAAGAACTAAATACTCTTCGGCAGCCTAGAAGCAACTCATAACAATTACATGCTGTATACACTTATAGAAAATTGTAAATCTGAGGGAATCAATCAACGAAACCATCAGGAGCACCTCATCCCCATACTAAACAACCAACAACCCGAAAACCTCACTCCAGCTAAAATAGTAACCCTCCTCAGAAAATCAAAAGTCGCTTAGCCCAGATTTCACACGCTTACTAAGAAAGCTACCTATTCGCGTTTAGTCGTAATAATCTATATACTAAAATTGACATACAAATACTTCTTAAGAAATCTAACTACTCTAACAATCATCAAACTATAAATATGAAAAAAACATCAACTATAAAACCCGTCGTCATCTGTGCATTAACTCTCATTAGTAATAGCTTAGCTAAGGAATCACCAAATTCTAACACAGGAGATTCTGAAAATCTAATAAACAAGCAAGAGAATAAGCACCAATATGACCTAAGCGTAGAAAAGCACATTATAAAAGATAGTTCAAAATCGCTACAAATTAAGGGAATATTTCAAGATAAGAATGAAAAAACTATTAGCTTCCAAAACGCTGGACTAATCAAGAACAGTAAAATCACCATAAATAAAAATGTGCTAGATGAAATTCGTTGGAAGAAAAACGGTTTAGCTGAAATCTTTATTCCAAAACTAGGACACTGCTATGTCAAAAAAGATGGCTCAGCAATATTAATGAAAACATCCGACAATGGAGCAGATCATTTTGTTGAGGGCTTGGCGAGATACAGTGACTTAAAAAACAAAACCATGGGCTTCATTAACGAAAAAGGCGATATTGAAATACAAGCTCAATTTGAGTGGGCATTTCCTTTTAATAAAAATCATGCATTGGTCGCGAAAGAAGTCACCTTCATTAAAGATGGAGAATATTCTACAGTTAGCGCTAAAAAATGGGGCTGCATTGATAAAAAAGGAAAATTAGTTATCCCTATCGAATTCGACTATAAAGAAATAAGTGCCAAGCATACAAAATTAACGAAGCCCTAATATTTTACAGCCTTGGCAGTTACCCATTTGCATCAAGCTAAGAGATCTATTAACTTCTGTATCTGTGACTTACGTTTTCTTTTTTGGGTGATTATGTGACAGATGTCAGGTTGTAGATGATAGATAGCTTTTAGATGTTTGATATGGCTTAATTGTTGGCTCAACCAAATGGCTAGTTTTTCGATGCTGAGACGTTGGCTCAATGTGATGTTTTGCCGACGTAGCTCTGCTGCTAGTTTCATCGTTAAAAGTAGGATGAGGATGCTTGTTAGCATAAATGCAATGAGGTGTTGAGCGCTACTTTTTCTG
>CALGZA010000080.1 GCA_937934595.1 uncultured Verrucomicrobiales bacterium
GTTTAAAAGAGATTAAGCCTAGACGAATGGTTAAGCTTGTATCGTCTAGGCTTGTTGGTGATTTTTGTAAACGTGAGAGTGTTTGTTAGTATGCTATGTTAGTGTTCTTTGATGTAGATGTTTTTGAATTCTAGAGCTGATCCGTGGTGTTGGAGAGCGATGGCTCCTTCTGCTGGGACTCCTGGTAGTTGGGCATCGATAATGACTTTTTTGCCGTTGAGAGTGACGTTTAGGATATCGCCGATGAGGGAGATTTTCATTCTGTTCCATGCACCGATGGGGTGGTCAGCGGGGACTTTTGGGACGAGTGCGGCGCGGATTTTTTGGCTGAGTTTCATGTTGGTTCTGTATCCGTAGACTTCACCTGATCCGCAAGGCCAGTTCCAGAGGTTAACTTGTGATTGGTTATTTCCTCTGAAGTAGATTCCGCTGTCGAGTTCGATGACTTTTTTGTGCATTGGCTTGCCGTCTGGTCCTATTTTGGCGACTCCGGTAGTGGGGTCTAGGACTGGGCGCATGAGTGTTCTGGTGGATGACTCAGCCCAACGCCAATCGAATACGAGTGTGGTGTCTTTGTATTTTTTAGCGGTCCAGAGGTTTTTGTCTTTGGCTGTTGATTTGCTGTCGTAGTGGAGGACTTTGCCGCGTGGTTGCCAGTGGCCGATGTGGCCGGGGTCGTTACTCCAGCCAGTGAGGTCTTTTTCGTTGTAGAGTTTAGTGAATCCTGTGAGGTTTACTTCTGGAAGGGAAGTGTCTGTGATGGAGATGTTTTTGTATGCAACTGGGTCACCGTGACCGCAGAAGCAGATGTGGCCTGCGCGTCTTTTGACACCTTTGTGTTTGGGGTGTTTGGTTGCGAGGTCGTCTAGGTTTGCTTCGTTGATAATGGTTCCATTGAGTTCGACGATGATGTGGTTGGCATTGACTGTGATTTTTTTATGGTTCCATTCGCCGAGTGGTTTGAGTTTGGCGCCTTTTGCTGCTTTGAGTGTGTAGAGTCCGCCGTGGAACTGGTAGTCTTTGAGTTTGGCGTATTTTGGGTGTGTGTCATCTAGGACTTGGACTTCCATACCTGTGTATGCTGGGTCACCTTTTCCTGGGTAGTGGATACCTACGCCGTTGTTTCCGCCAGGGGGGAGCTTGAAGTCGAATTCTAGGACGTAGTTTGAGTAGGTTTTTAGAGTGGTGAGGTTTTTGCCTTTTGGTGTGCAGATGATGGCGCCGTCTTTGACTTGGTATCCGTCACCTGACCAGCCTGAGAGGTCTTTGCCGTTGAATAGCTCTATTTTTTCTGCAGCTGAGCCTAGGCCTGCTGTTAGAGTGGTGAAGATGGTTGCTGCGATGCAGGTGCGTGATAAATTTTTTAGTAGAGTCATTGTATTGTATTTACGGGAAATTAGTTGGGATCTATCATCAGATCAAGCCTCTATTGAACAAATACTTTGGGTGTGAATGTGGGACTAGGTGATGGATAGGGCGATGAGTGTGGTGTCATCAGAGCCGTCATTTTCGATGGCGCGAGCAATGAGGTTGTTATGGATGGATTCTGGGGTGGAGTGGTTATTTAGGAAGGCTGCGTGGATGTGTTTTTCCCATACTCCGTCGATGATTCCGTCTGAGCAGATGATGAACTGGTCACCTTGTTGGTAGGGGATGGCAGCTATTTGTGGTTTGACTGTTCTGTGTGCTCCGCCGATGGCTTGGTAGAGAGCTGCTTTACGGGGGTGGTTACGGTATTGGTATTCAGAGATTTCTTGGCGGTGGAGTTTTTTCCAGATGAATGAGTGGTCTTCGGAGAGTTGGGCGGTTTTGCCATTACGGTGGAGGTAGAATCTGGAGTCGCCAACGTGAGCAAGGTATAGGTTTTCTGGTGTGAACCATGCTAGGGTGAGGGTGGCGCCCATTCCTTTGTGTTTTGGGTTTGATTTGCCTGCGTTGTTGATGGCGATGTGGGTTTTCTCGATGGCTATTTCAAGTTGCTCTAGATAGTCTGGGCGGAATCCTTGTGCGGCTGCTTTGAATGTGCTGGGGATGATGTTACTGAGGTTTGATAAGATGAGGTTAGAGGCTAGATGCCCGGCATTACCGCCGCCCATGCCATCTGATACGGCGAAGATGATGTCTTTGTTTTCGTTTGTGAATTTACCTGATGGGGGAAGTGTTGAGGAGCCATTCATGCCGGCTGAGAAGATGAGCCAGGCGTCATCATTTTCTGGTTTTTTGTTGCCGGAGATGGAGGATGCTTTCCACTGGAAGTTGGTAGGCATGGTTTATTGTATGGGTTGGAAGTCTTCTATGATGGTGGCTAGCTCGAAGTCGATGATGCAGAATTCTCCCATGGTTTCGCTGTATGTGATGTTACGGGGTTCTGGGTCGTCATGGATGATGCCGTAGTCACGTGTTAGCTTGGCGTAGAGGGAGTCTGATTTTTTTTTGGTTATGTTTGGTGCTGGGCTGCCGCAGTTTGTTGTGACGATGTAGTTTTCTTCTGGTGTGTAGTTGAGCAGTCTTGGCACGTAGGGGCAGTTACGTTCTTCTAGGGTTTTTAGAACGAAGGCTTCATTTGCTGAGCGTATGTCTGCGTCTGTGCCTCTGAAATATTTATGTACATGACCGTAGAAGTCTATTTTTACTAGTGACCTGATACCGTCTTTGAGATTTCGCATGGTGGGTGAATGTTGGTGGGTGGCTACTTGAATTGTGATGAGTTTAGTGTATATTAAGCTTACTTTGGTAATTATGAATAGAATATTTTTAGTTGTGTTGGTTTTTGTTTTTGTGTCGGTTTGTGGAGCTGATGAGAAGAGTGGTGCTTTGAAGTTAGAGGGGTTGGAGATGCCTAGTGGGGTAGTTTATGAGGGGGTGACTGTGACT
Organism: uncultured Verrucomicrobiales bacterium; assembly: GCA_937934595.1. Taxonomy (GTDB): domain Bacteria; phylum Verrucomicrobiota; class Verrucomicrobiia; order Verrucomicrobiales; family Akkermansiaceae; genus Rubritalea. Next base: position 2,875 of record CALGZA010000080.1, read on the forward strand.
GAGGTAACACCTGCTTGGATTAAGATTATGCATAAGAATGGCATTAAGAAACTGATGCTTTCTGTATGTAGTGAGAAGGTTCAGAAGATATATGGTTATGATGTGGATAAAGCGCATGATTATTTACTAGTCGAAAAAAAGCAGCGCAATGTTGATGCGAAGAGGGAGCTTATTAGACGCATGGCGTATATGAAGTTGATACGAGAAAAGGCGAGGAAGAAAAAAGAGCGATTGGAGCGTGAAAGGCAAATTAGACAGCAGAAGCAACTCGTTCGGCCTATGAGGTTTTATGTAGTCCAGGCTCTCAGAGGTGGAGCTGCTCTTTGTAAGGTTCAGGTTCTAGTTAATAGGAGTAGTGTTATTGATGTGCAAGGACCGCTGAGTGTTCAGCAGAAGCGTTACAATTTTAGGGTATGGGAGTGGCTAGGTTCTAGCACACAACGGTATTATGTTAGAGGCGTTGGGGATGTTGTTGATGAGGAGTTTCTTAATGGGTATGGGATTACAACTGCTGAGGTTCATAGGTATAAAACGCCTAATTATAAAGAACGTACTGTTTCTGTGATAGATTTAACTGATAAACATGGAGTTCAGTTTGAAAAAGCAATTGAGATTATTAAAACTAGAAAAGCAGATTTACGACCGGCAGGTCCAGCTAAAGTCACTCCAAACTAGAATGAGTATTAGGTAGGTGACGGATTCTAACCGCCGCACTCCAGACTACCGGCCATACGGTTTTGCCATTGTGCTCTGCGGGGTGACTATGTGATTTAGGTTGGCTGTGTAGCAAGGCGGTTTCAATGTGAAAGACTTGCTTTCCTGCAAAGAAATCCACATCGCTGCTAACCCTTTATATCCAGTGGACTCTTTACTCCCTTCCCATTCTGGTTCAGAGCAACATGTGTGTATATCTCTGTAGTTTTCACGTCAGCATGACCCAACAAATCCTGAATAGTTCTCATATCCGTACCAGCTTCTAACAAATGAGTCGCA
>CALGZA010000081.1 GCA_937934595.1 uncultured Verrucomicrobiales bacterium
TGCATTTGCGTCTTGGGCATTTACCCCTTGTAAAGCACTACAAGCCACAACCAAAACAACAGAGACACAACGCAACGACAGCAAGCTTTGCTGAGTCATCGATGCTGTTTTTTGGCGCTTGGCGCGCAAAGCATTTTTAAGGTTAAGTAAATTAAACGTACACATAATAATTTTGGCTGGTCGCTGTGTTTCACAAACCCGCTTTTTCTGCAAGTAAATTAAGTGAAATTTAAATCATTCCCGCTCCAAAAACTCCCACAAAAAACAACATTATACTGTAGACCAACAAGTTACACTTTTGTAAAAAATTACAGAAAATAACCGCTAACAACAGCTAAAACATGCATATGCCATCAAAAAAGAAAATCTATGCACAAACTCGTAATGAAAAAGAGACGCCTAGGCTATTTTTGTAGTGGACTATGCAACTGACGAATAACGAAGCTAATCTTGATAGATTGTTTTGCACTTCAAAAAATCTGCTCTGCTGCTGGTCCCAAATATATTGAAACTACTATCAACCCAGAATAACTGTGAAAATGGTATAAGAGTTCTTGAATGAAGCGGATGTCGGCTCCTCCTTCGAGCATGTGGGTGGCGCAGGTGTTGCGGAGTAAGGAACAGAATGGGTCACTACCGCAGAAGAACCAGAAGGGTAGGAAGCAGCTGCTATAGTAATAGCCGTGATAAAGGCTACCTTCTTGATTAACGTTTGCGGGGTCATCGGTGACGTCGAAGTCGAGGATGATTTCTGAGGGTGGATTATGTTGATGTTTCATGATGAAGAGCATCCTGAACGAGAACGTAGAAAAACAGTCTCTGTATAAATATGTAACACTATGATTAATAAAGCATAGAAGCTATCAATTTTCAGCTTAACAAAATGGCGCCATTAAAAAACCTCTAAAAATCAATGTATCAATCCTTCTTTCCTAAAAAATTTCTTCCCTGTAGCCAATACATCAAATCCTCAGCCCATGGATGAAGACTCTTATAACGTCTATTACTTCCCAACCCTATACCATGCCTACCACTCTCAAAAACATGCAGCGCAAAAGGAACCTTTGCTCTACTCAAAGCTCCAGCAAAAGCCAAACTATTCTCAACCTTCACCACACTGTCATTAGCCGTATGCCATAAAAAAGTAGGCGGCGTATTTTTCGTCACTTGAAGCTCGTTTGACAAATCCTTTACCAGCTCAGCACTTGGAGAATCACCTAACAAATTAGCTCTAGATCCCTTATGGGTAAGTGGTCCCATACTTATCACAGCATAACACAGTATACCCAAATCAGGACGAGAACTAACACGCTCAATCGGATCCTTAGACTTAGCATCTCCTGCATCATAGTGCGTCAACAATGTAGCTGCCAAATGCCCACCAGCAGACGAACCCATAACACCTATCCGCTTGGGATCAATCTTCCACTTCGCAGCATTAAAACGTACCGTCCTCACAGCGCGCGCCACATCATGTAACATAGCAGGATGCCTATACCCTGAAGACCCCAGCCTATAGCTCAAAACAAAAGCATTAATACCATGTTTCTGCAGAAATTCCGCATACCCCTTACCCTCATGCTCAGCAAGCGCTCCATATCCCCCACCTGGACAGATCACAATAGCAGAACCCGTATTCTTCTCAGCCGTCGCAAAGTAATACGACATCGCTGGTATATCTCTAGCTCCTTTCCCTTTCGCGCCAGGAGCATCTCCATTCCATAATGGCACCCGCTTTTCATCAGCAGCCACATAATGAAACATCGCTAACATCACTAACGCAGACTGAACACAAAATCGAATTGAAGAATAGAGAATTTTCATAATTAAAATAAATATGATACCCCTAAAACTTAAGGTCAAGACGTTTCCATACACCTACACATCACATAAATAAGACTAAAATGCATCCATCACTATCACCTCTCTCGTTCTATAAATAAAGTTCAATCCAGTCATTAAATCAGTACCCTCCTTGACCACAGCAATCTATCCTATATAAATAAAAACTTAAACAAGTGAAACCTTAAACCTACAATCTAAAAAATCATGATCCAAAAAGAACTAGAAAATGCAATCAACGCCCAAATAGCACAAGAACTTACCGCGTCCTACAGCTACCTAGGTATGTCAACATACTTTGACGAGCTCAGCCTAGACGGCCTTGCTAGCTGGATGCAAAACCAGCATGCAGAAGAACAGCAACACGCCATGAAACTACTCAACTACCTCCAAGACCGCGGAGGACGTGTCCAGCTCGCATCCATCCCTAGCCCACAAGTTGAATTCAACTCCATCCTTGAAGTATTCGAAATCTCACTACAAATGGAAATCGAAAACACCTCATCCATTAACAAACTATACGAGCTAGCACTCAAAAACAACGACCACGCCACTAAAAGTCACCTCCAATGGTTCCTCGATGAACAGGTCGAAGAAGAAAAAAGCATGGAAGACATCATCGCCAACCTCAAACTCATCGGTGACGATAAAGCAGGTCTACTCTACCTAAACGATAAACTAGGCAAACGCAGCCCAGACTCAGAAGAATAATAAAGTTTGAACAATTATTAATCCATAACAACTCTGATAATTGAATAAAACATAAACAAACATTCACCCACAAAACCAGCCATCCACACCATAGGGTAGCTGGTTTTTTTATACAGAAATGCCAACCTCGTCCATTAATTCAATCTAATGAAACACTATTAAAAAAATTCACAGAAAACCTGTGTTTCACTCGTGTTACAGTGTGGTCTTGCCACAAGCCCCTCTTAAAACTTCCGCTAACCTAACCAAATCATCCTCCCCATGAGCTGCTGTCATTGTAATGCGTAACCTTGCAGATCCACGAGACACCGTCGGATATCGTATCGCTGGAACAAATATCCCCTCAGCAAGCAACCTATCAGATAACTCCACAGCACCTCCCTCCCCACCTACCATCCACGGTATAATAGCACTAACCGGCTCAATAACCTTCACATCAGAAACCATCTCACTAAAACTCCTAATATTACCCCACAACCTCTCCCTCAACTTCACCCCCTCATCAGAAGTAATAATCTCAAGAGCTCTCCTAGCTGCCACCGCCTGAGCCGGTGGCGGTGCCGTAGAATAAATAAACGCCCTCCCCTTATTCATAATCAAATCCATCAACACTCTCGCTCCCGCCACATAACCACCAGCTACACCTGCAGACTTACCCAGCGTACCCATATGAATATCCACTCCACCATCACCACCCATACCCAGTTCCTCGATTAATCCCAACCCTCGTCCACCAAAAACCCCCATACCATGAGCCTCATCCACCAAAAGTAACGCCCCAAACCTATTCTTAAGACTAACAATTTCATCTAACAAAGCCACATCCCCATCCATACTAAACACACTCTCAGTCACCACCAAAACCCTCCCAGCAGAACCAGTAGAAGCCTCTAACAAACGCTCCAACTTAGCCAACCCATTATGAGGAAAAACCCTAACAGTCGCACCGCTCAAACGTGCTCCATCAATCAAAGATGCATGCACCAACTTATCCAAAATAACCGTATCCCCCTTCCCCAACAAACCACCCAAAGTAGACACCGCAGTAGCATAACCAGTAGACATGCTCAAAGCCGCCTCACATCCCTTCAACTCAGCTATGTAATCTTCTAAATCACCATGAGGCCTCATCGAACCAGTAATCAACCTACTCGAGCCACTGCCCACACCCCATACACCCAAAGCATCCTGCATCGCACCAATAACATCAGGGTGATTCGCCAAACCTAAATAATCATTAGACGCAAAATTCAAAACAGAATCACCATCTAACAAAACCTCCCTACCCTGCTCACTACCAACCCAACGTATCCTCCGCCTAAGATCTGAAGCATCCAAATCTAACAGCTCATCCTCTAAACCCCTCATCACTCTACACGCTCAGCTTTCTCCAAAGGCTGCTCCAAACTCCACTTCAACAACTTAGATGAATCATCCCATATCTTCGCAGGAGTAGACCCTAAGCAAACCACAATAACAGACCGTCCACGTAACTCACCATAAGTCACCAAACATCGCCCAGCTGCCCGCGTATAACCCGTCTTCCCCCCCATGCAATACTTCAACCTCTTCAGCAACTTATTCGTATTACCAAGCCAACGCTTCTTCCTCCCAGGGGGCCTAAAATAAAAACCACTCGTACCCATATAAGAACGCAAAACAGGAACCCTTACCACCTTACGCATCAAAATAGCAATATCCCTCGCTGTAGAATACTGACCCTTCTCAGTCAATCCATGAGCATTCACAAAATAAGAATTACGCATACCAAGCTTCTTCGCACGAGCATTCATCACCCCCCTAAACTTTACCTGACTTCCTGCCACATCCCTAGCAAGAGCCCTAGCTGCATCATTCCCAGACTTCACTACCAACGCCTTCAATAAATCCCTACGCTTATAACGCTCACCAGATCGAATATAAATCTTCGTCGGCTCCACCCTACCATCAGTACTCTGAACACGCACACCATTATCTAACGAACCAGCCTCCACCACACACAACGCAGTTAACAACTTCTGCGTAGAAGCCACAGCACACCGCTGCATAGAATTCTTCTCATACAAAACATTACCAGTAACATTATCCACAACAACAACCCTCTTCGCCTGAACCTTAGGCGCCACGCTACTCGGCCGTGGTGTTGCCACAGTCGCACGCTTAATATCACGCGCAGAAACTACCGATGGCACCATCACCATCAAAGCCACAGCACTATAAGCCATCATCAATAATTTATTCTTCATAATTCTAATCTAACCTTAACCCATGAGCCGTCACCAAACCATAAGTAATTTCGTAAAAATAAAAACCCTAATCCACCCCCTACTTCGTCATCCAATGCTCCAAAACATACTTATAAATCATCCCACCCGCATACACCCCAAAAACCCCAACCACAGCAGAAAAAACCGGTGGAGCTGGCAAAGGCAACTTCAAAAAAGAAAAAATAATACCCACCGCTATACCCGCCCCCAACGCTGCTAATACTTCATACATACTAAAATTTCTAACACCGCAAATCCTACCCCACAATCAAATAATCATTCCAAAGCACTCCACCAAACCATCTTTATTGACTTGCACCCATATCACACACACCCTAAATTCACCCTATGAAACAGCAGCTTAACTCGTTTTGCAAACTACTCTGCCTCCTATTCTTATCCGCTGTCGGATACGTGCTCCACCCTGCCCTCTTCTCTCATAAAAACACACCCAAAAATCAAACCGCAAAACCAAATCAAACCCACCCAATAACCCAAAAAAACACCACCAACCTCACTCCAACACCCCACACACAACAAAACAACAATACAACAAAACCAAAACAAACAACAAAAGCCAAAAAATCAACTATTCGGTCACACGCAATGACCACAAAAAAAATCATACCCATCCCATCAAACACAGAACCAAATAACCTAAACCCCCAGCCACAGCCAAAACCACCATCCCCAATAGATAAAGCCACCATCATCCTAACAGGAATAAAAACCCTATCCTCTAAAGAAATCAAAAAAGATGAAGAACTCATAGACAGAGCCGCATACCACGGAGAATGGGAACAATACAGCTCCATGCTCAACCGCTCCATCACACAAGCACTCAAGAAAAATCAAACCAGCATAGGCCGTAACAACGCCAGATATGACGCACTCTGGAAAGAACCCAAATTCTATAACGCCATCCTCAGATGGAAAGCACTCAGCCTATTCCCAAATGAAGCCCTAAACCTCACAAAAACACTACCAGGAAGCACCAGCTTTATCAAATGGCTACTCAGCAACAATCAAGCACTCGAAGAAATCACGCTCACTCTCCACCCCAACGACAATAAAGAAAAAGTATTCAAATTCCTTAGCAAAATCTGGCAAAACAAAACATTCACCCACCAAGAAAAAGAACTCAACAACGGAAACGCCAAAAACCTCAAAACCCTCATACCAAAATACTTTAACCTAGCACTCGCATGCGCCACCGTTTTCGATCAAGACATCCCATACAAAAACCCAACCACAGATACATCCACCATCGACGGACTCTTCCGGTACCACTGGTACCGCGACAAAAACGAACGCGGTCTCCTCAGCGGTGACATACACAAAGCATCCGCTAAAGACCTCACATTCGTCGTCTGCTCCCCAGTATCCACCAAAGAACTTGAATGGGCTCTCAAAGAATATCGCAGCACCCACCGTAAAAACATAGGCAAAGCATTCCAAGACATCGAATACCTCATGGAAAGAGCACTCGAAGACCTCAACCCATACGCAGAATACACCCTCCAAGAAATCCTCAAAGAAGGAGGAATCTGCGGCGACCAAACATACTTCTGTGTCAACGTCGCCAGAGCATCAGGCATCCCAGCATTCGGCCTCTCAGGAATGACCGACAACGGCCCACACGCATGGGCTGCAGTAAAAACTAAAGAAAACGCATGGTCCACCAAAATAGGCAGAATCCCAGGAGTATCAAAAGGCCTAGGAACCAACCTACAAACAAACTCAAACATCATCGAACAACAAATCTGGCACTGGGCAGAACCCAAAATAGCATCACGTCAAAACACCACAAAAGTCCTCCGCCACCTCTGGCTCGCAGACTTCCTCACACACACATACAACGAACTCGAAAGCCAACAAGCCATTACCATCGCCAACAACATCGGCCCAGAATTCCCCATCACATGGACCAGAGCATACCAAGTCATGCTCGCCAACGGCAAACTCCTCGATAAACCAAAACACCCAGACACCATCAACATCTGGAAAAAATTCGTCAAAAAAATCAACAAAGAATTCAAAAAAAACCCACGGATGGGATCCCTCTCCATCACAGTCGAAGACAAACACATCTACCCACACCAAGAACTCGCAGACATCAGAAGAGACCTCGCCAGAATGCGCCGTAGAAACAAAAAAAACGCCGCAGAACAATCAGACATCATGACATCCAGCCTCCAAAGAGAATCAGAAGTCATCATCCACAAACTAGGAGAAAAAGAAAAAGAAAAAGCCCTCGAAGAAATCCACCAACTCTACTCCAGAGCACTCAGAGACTACGGAGGGTCCATCTCAGGATTCAGACTCATGATCACATACTACTTCAGCATCATGAAAAACCACCCAGAAAGAGGCAAAACATCCACAAGAACCATCGAACTCGCATTCAAACGCGTCATCGAAACAGGCTCAGGTGACTGGTTCAGAAAAAAATCCGAAATCAACATACACAAACAAATAGCAAACATGTACCGCCTAGTCGGTGAAGAAAAACGCGCAAAAAACATGGAAAAACGACTCGCCAGAGAACTCAAAAAAGCAAAACGCAAAGCCATCTAAAAACACACACCTCCCAACCAGCCACCATACTCACCCACGTCGCACCACCCCCCTCAATAAAACATCACCCCCTAACTCCTTCACCACCATCCCATCCAGCACCACACTCTCACCCAAATGCCCACCCAGACCAAAACCAAAATCCCCACCACCCGTTAACATAGGCGCAAAAAACACCGCCACCTCATCCACCAAACCCTGCTCCAAAAAACCACGCATCAAAACCCCACCACACTCTAACAAAACCACATTACAACCCATATCCCCCAGCCTCCTTAAACAATCCTCCAACCCCACATCCTCAAAAACAAGCGTCCGCTCACTAAACCCATCAGTAAACAACACAGCATCAACAGGCAAACTCTCCCTACCACTCTGAGTCAACACCACCCTCCACGGCTGCACCTTCTCCTCACGGAACGCACCACCCCTCACCGTCAAACTCGGATCATCCCTACGCACCGTCTTACCACCCACCACTATAGCATCCACCTCAGCACGTAACCCATGCGCCTCCTCTCGCGCCTCCTCACCAGTCAGCCACTGCCCCTCACCAGCAGGCCGTGTAATCCTACCATCAAGACTCATCGCAGACTTAGCCACCACCCACGGTAACCCACTAACAACACGCTTACTAAAACCACGGATCAAAACCCCACACTCCTCCGCCAGCACCCCACTCAAAACCTCCACCCCCGCAGACCTCAAAATCGCATCCGCCCTCCCCGCATGATCAGGATTCACATCCCTCGCACCATACACCACACGCCCCACACCAGCCTCCAAAATAGCATCCGTACAAGCACCCGTCCTCCCACACGTAGAACACGGCTCCAACGTCACATAAAGAGTCACCCCCCTCAAGTCCACACCCTCACCAGCACTCCGTATCGCCTCACGCTCCGCATGTAAACCACCAGCCACCCGGTGCCAACCACTACCCACCACCACACCATCTCTAACAATAACCGCCCCCACAGCAGGATTAGGACTCGTCAAACCCAGCCCCTTCCGCGCCTCCACCAAAGCCAACCTCATAAAACCCTCATCACCCATCACACAGGAATAACCGTCTGTAAAACCACACCACCCTCATCCACCAACAAAGCATCCCCACCACGCGGTAAAATCATAAAATCCCCAGCCACATACACTCCACCACCACCATCACATAACCTACCACTCACCACCGCCAAAACAGAAAACCTACCACCATCAACATTCCCCACCACATCACCAACAGACACATCAAGCCTATCAACCCTAAAATACTCACAACACGCCAAACAACCATCCTCAACAACATCCATCCCAGGCTCAACATCAGAAAAATCTATACACCGCATACTCTCCTCCACATGCAACTCGCGCGGAACACCATCCAGCCCCAACCTATTCCAATCAAACACCCTATACGTCGTATCAGAATTCTCCTGAATCTCATAAATCAAATACCCCCCCCCAATCGCATGCAACCTACCAGAAGGAATAAAAATACTCTCACCCTCCCTAGCCTCTATCGCATGAATCTGCTCCTCCACACTCCCATCACTCAGTGACCTCTCAAAACTCTCCCTAGTCGCACCACGCCTCAACCCCGCATAAAGCTTCGCACCAGCATCCGCACCTGCCACATACCACATCTCAGTCTTAGCCTCACCACCCAGCTCACCCGCCAATCCCGCCGGAGGATGCACCTGAACTGACAAATCCTCCCTACAATCCAAAATCTTAATCAACAAAGGAAAACGCTCACCACACAGCCCATCACCAAAAACCTCTACCCGCGTAACCTCATCACACCACATCTCATTCAAAGTCCGCCCAGCATAAACACCACCATCAGAAACCACCACAGACTGAGCATCCTCCCTATCAGAAATCTCCCATGACTCACCATACGGCACACCACCCCTTGGCAGCTCACGCCCATAAACCCTCTCCAACTCTCTTCCTCCCCAAACCCGCTCCTGATAAACAGCATTAAATCTAATTGGCAACATAAACACACTATCCCCACACAACCACAAACCCACAAGCCGAAAAAAAAGAATTGCCACAAGACCCCATCACAGCTAGCGTCCCGCATCGTTCGACTTCACAAACGATCTCATCTAGCATACGGGCAGGTGGCAGAGTGGTCGAATGCGCACGCCTGGAAAGCGTGTGAGGCAGTAATGTCTCCGAGGGTTCGAATCCCTCCCTGCCCGCCATCT
>CALGZA010000082.1 GCA_937934595.1 uncultured Verrucomicrobiales bacterium
TGTAAAAAGATCGTTTACGAGGAATTCAACTAACCAACTTGCAACGTGTGCTAACCAGCTTTTTGTTTCTCTCGTCCTCCCTTTGGCAGGTGAGGCGGGGCGCAATCTACAAAAAAACTCGAAATTGTCAACACCTCTCTGCTCTTTTTTTTGTTTATTTCCAGAGTCAACCAGTAAGTCATTGATACATATTACTTGAGGAGCTTTTTATAAAATAACACAACGATGCTTTGTTGCAAAATAAACTTAAGATAAGCTTAACACTAAACTGTCCCATCCATTTTTTTACCCCAACAACACCCGATAGCTAATTCATCCCACTCTCAGACAAGCTATTTCCCACATTCCCTTATTAAACTAACGCCCGTTGGGAAAACACCTCTCTTATCATTGCAATAATACCAACACCTTTCATCACGCCGTCACCTAAAACAATACGCTCAATTGCATAAACTGCAGCTTCACCCTAGCACGATGAACCTAGGTGATGAGAGTCTGCATTCCAGTCTGAATACCCCCAATCAGAGGAACTTGCCACAAACTCTTCATTTGTTGCATAGCCAAGCCTTTTAGAAAAACTTATAACGCAATCTTTGTGAAAAGGACAAAATCATTCATTATAATCATTTTACCCCTCTTAATACTAAGGCATCTCACCCCAATACCCGCCGCCCATACATTAAATAATTACCCACCCCCCATGCCAATTGCCTATTCCAGTGCCTAGTAAAAGATATACATAATGACTTTAATTTTTAGTAGCCCCCTACTAGCCAATACCTAGCAATAATACCATTTGAACTGTTAGAATGGATTGATAGCACAAAAAGATAGCAAGAGTAGCAAGGCAAGAGGAAAGCGAATAGTGGACTATGCAACTTACGATTAACGAAGCTAATCTTGATATATTGTTTTGCACTTCAAAAAATCAGCTCTGCTGCTTTTTCCAAATATATTGAAACTACTATCAACCCAAAATAACTGTGAAAATGGTATAAATAGTAAAATAAAAGAACCCACCCATAACCATAATTTGAAGAACCCAAAGGTAATGCCGACTTTAAAAATAGAGCAACTCAGCCTCAGTTAACGCCGCCCCACATCTTGATTTGCCTCTTATCTAGGAGAACACCCTTATCATTTGCATTGGCACCAACAAACTCAGTTTTCTCCTCTTTCTTTACGCCTAATACAAACCACTACCAGACCAACCATTCAATTCATCAAGCCCCCCACTGCTCCCACTCCTTTATAGCCATAGCATTTTTAGCCGCATCAGCCTCAGCAGATTTCTTATTGAAACCAATCCCTTTCGCTAACTCTCTTCCTCGCCATGAGACTGAAATATTAAATTTTTTATTATGATCAGGCCCGCTAGAATTAAGCACCTTATAAACTGGACTCTCCGGAATGATCGACTGAAGGATTTCCTGCAAAGCTCCCTTGGGATTCTTCTGATCTGGATTTTGATTAATACCAATCAAGCTAGGCTCAACAATGGGAAGCAGTACCTCCCTAACCACATCATAACCAGCATCGAGATATATAGCTCCAATAACAGCCTCAAAAGCGTCAGCTAACGTAGATAATCTCTCCCTCCCTCCTGTGGCCTCCTCTCCTTTCCCTAACCTAACATAAGCTCCCAGCTCTATGTTTTTAGCAAATTCACTAAGAGCTATCTTAGAAACTAGACGAGATCGCATTTTAGTAAGATCGCCCTCAGGCTTATTGGGAAACAATTCATAAAGCTTCGAAGTCAAAGCCAACTCAATCACAGCATCACCAAGAAACTCTAATCGCTGATTATCAGGCTGAGCAACATTAGACTCAAAACCTAAACTAGGATGTGTGAGCGCCTCAACAAGAAGCGTTGAGTTCTTAAACTGATAACCTATACGTTCTTCAAGACTAACCATTAAAGTGAAATGTTCATAATTATTAAACTATCCACAAGCTAAAATATAATTTTGACCATAAAAAAAACAAAACTAAATAATTACGATAAAGGTGGGGTGACCGACGGGGCTTGAACCCGCGACAACCGGAATCACAATCCGGGGCTCTACCAACTGAGCTACGGCCACCATTTCCTTTATGCTGGGGCGAAAACTAGCGAAACCTCGTGTCTTGGCAAGTTTAAAATAAGAAAAAAGAAAATTATATTCACTTCAGACCACACACATCTTTAGACCTTCACAAACCTACCCTCTATCGCTAACGTGAAATAATGTATAAGGAGACGCAAACAATCAGAGCTATACAAGACTCTCTGAGAGATCAAGACAACAGCGCTTTTCTCAAAATAATCAACCAAACACACCACGCAGACCTTGCTGAAATTTTCCAAAATCTCAATGAACTACAAAAAAAATTATTCATTAGCAAATCTGGCGCAAACAGATTCGCTAAAGTCATCTCAGAATTACCTAACACAATCATCGAAGAGACTCTCGAAAAATTTAACGATCCAGATCTGTCCATAATCCTAGACAACCTTTCCGATGATGACCGCGTAGATATTATCCAAGATGTATCATGCGCCCTAAAAAATAAGCTATTAGACCTGCTCGAACCTAAGGATATAGAGATCACCAAATCACTACTCAACTACGGCGAAGATACTGCTGGTGGAAGGATGACCACCTCATTCGGAAACGTCGGTCAAAACCTAACCGTCAAAGAAGCTCTCGACATCTTAAGAGAATCACAATCCAACTCAGAAACCCTAGCGCGCGTCTACGTAACAAATAGCCAAGGAGAATTGGTCGGGAGACTTCGCATTCGAGACCTAGCATTCAATAACTGGGACACCCCCGTCCGTGAAATCTATCGCCCGTGCAAGCACACTATACTTGCCACAGCAGATCAAGAAGAAGCCGCACTGATGTTCTCAAAATATGATCTCATCGTCCTTCCCGTAATCGATGAGCAAAATAAACTACTTGGTATCATCACTTACGATGACGCCCTAGAAATCATCGAAGAGGAATCAACAGAAGACATAGAACGTATGGCAGGTATGACAGGTGATACATCTGAACAAACCTACTTGAACACCACCCTAACTACACACTTTAAAAGAAGATTCCCCTGGTTACTTGGTCTCGCTTTCTTAGCCATCGCCTCCGGCTTCGTCATGCTCCAATTTGAACAATTACTCAGCGAGCTCTTCATACTAGCACTATTCTTACCCATGGTCGTAGCTGCCGGAGGGAACACTGGAGGACAAGCATCTACAATGGTCATCAGAGCCATGGCTCTCGGAGAACTCAACCACGGAACAACCCTCAGAGTCGTCTGGAAAGAACTTAGACTTGGCATACTACTAGGCTCCCTACTAGGCGCATGCATGGCTCTAACAACCATATTCATCACTCCTCTAATCTATCCAGACTTGCCCAACTCCATAAGCTTCCCCAAATTGGGCATCGCTGTCGCCATAGCCCTAACTGCTCAAATCACCACCTCAACACTCGTCGGCTCTCTTCTTCCCATTGGAGCTCGTAAAGCAAAAATCGATCCCGCAGTAATAGCTGCTCCCGCCATAACCACCATAGTCGATGTATCAGGTATGATCATCTACTTCATCACAGCAAAAATCATTATATTTTAATCACTATTTCTATAAAAAAATACCCATATCCAAACAAACCTTCCCATAAAAAAATAACCAAAAATCTACTTCAAAAAATTTCTTAATAAATCCTTACCCACCTTCTTTAAATCCTTCTTATCATCCCCCAGTAAACCATCAATAAGCTTTTCCGCTGGTTTACCAATCTCATTCTTTAGACGTATCTTAGGATCAGATAAATCACCTGATGACTCCACATGAATAGCCAGCTTACCATCCTCAAAAAAAGTACCTAGTCCATCTCCTCCCACTAACTTCCCTAACACTCCACGCGCCATATCCCCACCCAACATGCCACCAAGCTTGTTCGACACAGACTTACCAATATGCAATTTCACACCCAACAAATGCTGATCATCACCAGTCCCCAGCCAAGACCGCTCAAGCGCCTCTAACTCCCAGTCTCCCACCTTAATAGACAAAGGATCCAACAACGTTGCCCTTCCTAACTTGTAAGCAACCTTGACCGATTGATCATTCTTAAACTTAGCCTTTTCAGGAAGCTTCAGCATACTCATACCCATCCTACTAAACCCATCCGCCGCACTCCAAATACCACCCAGAGCAGGCACCCTAGCACTCAAATAAGAATCAGAACTAACCGTCAATGTCATAACCATATCCGGCTCTAAATCCCCATTTTCAGAGTTAAACAACGTAACAGTAGACTCACCTGCTGTAATAACCTTACCATATAGATGACCTGTGTCCAGCGAACGAAGATCAAACTCTCCACCCACCCTAATCTTAGCATCATTCACCGTCTCTAACATCTTTGGATTAACATCAATATCTAACAACTGAACATATCCACCCCTCCCCTTCACAGACAACTGAGTCTTCTCCACCACTAAATTCACATCTACATTATTAAGACTAACCTCACTGATAGTAGTAACAAACTTCTCATTTTCCCTAGCATTAAACTTCTTAACTTTCGCCTTCTTTAATTTCGCTGGCTTTGCAAACAGCTCCTCTAAACTAGTATCACCATTTTCATACAGCGTCGCATTTAGAATCACACCATCGATCACTATTCTCTCTACTAATATCCTCTTAGAAAAAATCTCCCAAATCGATATATCAAAACTCGCCTTCTCAAGATGAATCTCCCCATCTTCGATAACCTCTCGTTCATCATGCGGCACCTTTGAATTCGCCATCTCATCCCTCCTTGCCAAAATTACCCCATCAAGATCCACAGTACCGCTAAAACCATAAAGATTAATGTCTATATCCTTCAATTGCATCCTACAGTTAATAGACTTCTCTATTTTAGAAACTATAAAATCACGTGTAATAAAAGACTTCGCCAAAAAAAATCCTCCAACAATCAAAACAATAAGCAACAAGGCAATACGTAAAATCCACTTCTTCATAAAATCAATATGCCACAGAATCCAACAGAAAACCAATACAAGATTGACACAGGTAAAAACTAGAGTGATGTAAAGAAATGAATGAACACCCAAAATACAAAGTAGCAATCATAGGACTAGGAATCATCGGCACCCGCTGTGCTGACAAACTCATATCCGCAGGAATCGATGTAACAACCTGGAACAGAACAAAAAAAGACCGCCCCGACTCCACCGACACAGCCATTGCAGCAACAGCAAATGCACAAGTCATAGCCTTCTACCTAAAAGACTCACTCGCATGCAAAGCCGTCTTCCAAGACATCCGCAAAACCCTACTCCCAGGAAAAATACTCATCAACCACTCCACAATAGACCTTGAAACAACACAATGGCTAGAAAAACAATGTAAATCAATTGGATGCGGCTTCCTAGACTGCCCGTTCACAGGCAGCAAAATAGCAGCGCAAAACGGAGAACTAGTCTACTACGCAGGCGGAGACGATAACCTCATCAAACAATACCGTAACATCCTAGAAATAACCTCAAAAGAAATCATCCCCGTCGGTAAAGCCGGCAATGCCACCGTCATCAAAGTAGCCACCAACCTCATCTCAGCATCCACAGTCCAAGCACTAAGTGAATCCCTCGCCATTGCAAAAGCAAACAACATCCCAACAGAAAGCTTCATTGCAGCCGTCAGCGGAAATGCCTGCGGATCAGCTCTCGCAGCCATGAAGCTACCCACCATGGCATCTGGTGAATACGATACACACTTCTCACTAGACAACATGCTAAAAGACGCCAACTACGCCATCCAGCTCGCTAAAAGCGCAGAACTAAAAACACCAGGAATACAAACCACAGCCAACGTCATGAAACAACTCTGCGAAAAAGGCGCAGAACAACTAGACTACTCAGCACTCTTCAAACAATTCGAAAACTAACACCCATATAAACCATGGACCCATCGACTAACCTAGCTCAACTCCTCCCTAACAGAACCATCCTCAAAGTAACCGGAAACGACGCAGAAAGATACCTAAACGGACAAATCAGCCAAGACGTCGCCCTCGCCACTGAAAACACCGCCCTATACTCCATAGTCGCTAACTTCAAAGGCAAACTAGAAGGAGACCTCTACATCCGCCGCCATAACAAAGACATCATAATAGACACCTGCCAAGCACAACGCTCCAGCCTACTAACTCGCCTAGATAAATACCTCATTGCCGATGACGCCGAAATAACTGACATCTCAGATCACTACCAGCTCATCCACATCATAGGACAAGGCGAACACAACCTCTCGCAACCCAATTGGCAAATCAACCGCTACGGAATCACAGGCACAGACTACCTCATAAAATCAAACACCAAAATCCCACTCACCTCAGATCACTCAAAAGCCGAACACCTTAGAATCATCAACAAAATCCCACTCTGGGGCAAAGAACTAGACAACAACACCCTCCCACCAGAAGCAAACCTAGAAGCACGAGCCATCTCATACACAAAAGGCTGCTACACAGGTCAAGAAGTCATCTCACGCATGAAATCAGCAGGAAAAACCAACCGCCACCTCGTCAACATCACATCAAACACTGAAACAACACCACCCACAGAACTATTCACAGACCCATCTGCCTCAGGAAAACCAGCAGCTCACATCACCAGCCAAAGCAAAATAAATAACAAATGGATAAGCCTAGGATACAGAACCCGCAAAGCTCAAGCAGTCAACCTACTCTTCGACAAACACGGTAACAAATTCACCATCACTTAGCCTCCAGACCCCTCTTCCCCAAAAACTCAATACCAAACATCAACACAACACCTCCCAACATCACCATAAACGCAACCCAAAAATCCCCATCCAAGCCAGGCATATAGCGCTCATAACCCACCACCTTCTCCTTACCATTCGCAAAAACCTCAGTAAGCGGATTCTTCCATGGCCATATCGTCACCAAAGAACCAGCCACAAAACCCGTAATAGTAGCCACCGCTACATCATGAAATCGGCTAAATAACCAGCTCAACAAACGCGACAACGCTGCCATCCCCAAAATAGCCCCCACACCCACAGGAACAAGAATCAACATAGCCTCTTTAAACCTCATATCTCCCAACTTCGTCAAAGAATCCACCATTATTAAATTATAATTCCCCATCAAAATAAGTACAAATGAACCAGAAACCCCAGGCACTATCATGCTACACATCGCCACCACACCACACAGCATCAAATAAAACAACCCCTCACTCTCCTGAGCCTGCGGCAAAAAAGCCATACCAACAGCCACTCCACAACCCAACACCACACCAATCACAGCACCACCACCCCAACACTTCACCATCTTAAAAATAGACCAAATAGAAGCCGCTATCAGACCAAAAAACAAAGCCGATACCAAAACAGGATAATACTCAAAACCATACTTAAGCAACCTCGCCAAAGTCAACAGAGCCACCACCACACCCAACATCAAAACAGCCAAAAAACCAGCATCCACATGCCTTAAAAAATCAGAAAAACGACGACCCATCAGCAACTTAAGAGCCCTACCATCACAAGACTTGATCGCATCAATCAAACGCTCATAAATACCAGTCACAAAAGCAATCGTACCACCAGACACACCAGGTATCACATTAGCTGCACCCATCGCGAAACCCTTCAGAAAAATAGATATCAAATTCACGCCAAACACTCCTAAGAATTCATCCAATAATCAACCCGAAACTCAAAAACCTACACCATTATCAACAACACCGAGTTGCCATCACAACAATATGTGCCTATAATTACACTAATATGAAAATAAAAGCCACACTCTCCACCCTAGCCGCAGCAGCCATACTAACACTAAACAGCTGCGCACCAAACACCCCAGCCGCCCGCATCGCCAAAAACCCCGCACTACTCGAAAGCCTCTCAAACTCAGACAAAAAACTCGCCCAACAAGGCAAAATCAAACAAGGCATGCACAAAGACGGAGTCCACATAGCCTGGGGTAAACCCGCCGGCGTAACAAAAGGCAGCCGCAACGGCAAACCCTTCGAAAAATGGACATACACATCACTCTCACCCACATACTATAACAACTTCTTCCCATACGCATCATACGGATATGGCAGATACGGCCGCTACGGCAGCCGATACGGAAGATACGGCTACGGATTCGGATACTCACCACAGATCCACTACGTTCAGCGCACATCAGCCATCGTAGAATTTAACAAATACAACAAAGTCAAAGAATGGGTCACTCGCAAATAATACCATTTGAACCATTAGAATGGATTGATAGCACAACAAGATAGCAAGAGTAGCAAGGCAAGAGGAAAGAGAATAGTGGACTATGCAACTGACGATTAACGAAGCTAATCTTGATAAATTGTTGTGCACTTCAAAAAAATCAGCTCTGCTGCTGTTCCCAAAATCTATTAAAACTACTATCAACGCAGAATAACTCTAAAAATGGTATAACCCCTGCATAACCATACCCCCAAAAAAAATTAACAAAAAAACACCACTCAGATATAAACCTAAGTGGTGTGTATTAAAAATAAAAAACTAAGAAATAGCCTCCTCCACACGCTTAAGAACCTCCTCATAAGCACCCATCACATCTCCTAAATCCTGTCTAAAACGGTCCTTATCCAGCTTCTTCCCAGTCTCCACATCCCACAACCGGCACGTATCAGGACTAATCTCATCAGCCAGAACAATCTTAGCCTCAGCATCCTTCGTGCGGCCAAACTCTATCTTGAAATCCACCAGCCTCAAACCACAACGCTGGAAAAAATCAATCATCACCTCATTCACAATCAGCGCCTTCTCCTTCAGCTCCACACACTCCTCAGGAGTTGCCAAGCCCATCTCCCTCGCATAATCACTATTAATCAAAGGATCTCCTAACTCATCTGACTTATAAGAAAACTCAACAATAGGCTGATCGAAAACCTTCCCCTCATCCACCCCCACTCGCTTACAAAAAGAACCAGCCGCAACATTGCGCACTATCACCTCAACCATCAAAATATCCACATTCTTTACCAAAAGATTAATGTCATCAATCTGATCCAAAAGATGAGTCTCAACACCCTTAGCCTCCAGCATCCTATACAACGCCAAAGTAATAGCCGTATTCAGCCTCCCCTTATTCTCAAACTCAGCCTTCTTCTCCGCATTAAACGCAGTAGCCTCATCCTTATACTCCATCCGAAGCACATTAGGGTCATCAGTAGTAAAAAGCCTCTTAGCCTTACCTTCGTAGATTGGTTCCAT
>CALGZA010000083.1 GCA_937934595.1 uncultured Verrucomicrobiales bacterium
TAATCAGGTTTGTGAAATCTGGAGAATGAGTAATTAGGACGACACACTATTAATCAATATTCTCCCTTTCATGGCTTATGAAGGGGAGATTTTTTTTTTGTAGTTTAGGCTGAAGTGTAGGCAACCTGACAGTGGGATTTCTTAAATGTGGGATTATATCATTTTCACAGTTATTCTGGGTTGATAGTGGTTTCAATATATTTGGAGACAGCAGCAGAGCTGATTTTTTTGAAGTGCAAAACAGCACATCAAGATTAGCTTCGTTATTCGTCAGTTGCATAGTCCACTATTCGCTTTCCTCTTGCCTTG
This sequence comes from uncultured Verrucomicrobiales bacterium, assembly GCA_937934595.1. Classification (GTDB taxonomy): domain Bacteria; phylum Verrucomicrobiota; class Verrucomicrobiia; order Verrucomicrobiales; family Akkermansiaceae; genus Rubritalea. The sequence continues at coordinate 310 of CALGZA010000083.1, forward strand.
CTACTCTTGCTGTCTTGTTGTGCTATCAATCCATTCTAACAGTTCAAATGGTATTGTAATGCCTCTTCGTAAAAAATCAATCTGTGTAGCAGATTCGGCAAGTGGTAAAAATGAGGTGATATTAGCAATTGTTTCACGTAGTGAGTGGATGGGGGGTGCTATCTGTGTTATTTCTTAGCGGAAATGTCTGGATTATTCTTTTGGCACTATGAGGATAGCCACAACATTTATTTTGTTATTTATGTGATCTGTATCACTACTTGGTTATGGGCTGCTCGTTCAGCTTTGAGGGCTGGATGAGGTTATCTCTAGTATTAGATAATGTGTGGGTTATGTTGTATTGTTTGTAGTGCTATTTAAGGGTAGCTTGAAGTCTTAGAAATGCTTTGTTTTGATTGAATGGGTATGAGATTTTTCTTTGTTCGATGTTTCCTGATGTAGATACTATAGTGTGGCTTCTGAGGCTCCAGGCGTTCAGAGTGGTGGAGGATTGGCCAATTAGATTAACGTCTTGGGCTGATGTATCGAATGGGTATGTTATGCTAATTTCTGTTTGGTTGGAAGACATTGTGATAGGGTTGGCATTGATGCTCGATAGGGGTGAGTTACCTGTTGCGTATTCGAGCAAATTAGGTATGCCATCGTTATCTGAGTCTGCGGAGTCTCCTGATATTGTGGTGTTATTAGCTTCTGAAGTGCTGAATTTAGCTAATTTCCAGTTTTGGTAGTGGCTTAGGTCGCTTCTAACCCAGTTTACTTGATCAAGGAATAGGGTGTCTTGCAACTCACTAACGGAGTTATCTTTGCTATAAGTCCACTCTATTGTGTGGATACCTGCTGGGATGGTTTGAGTATAGGTCTTCCAGTTTTGGTCACCGCTGTCTTCTATTTTTTCAATACCATCGACTTTGAAAAGAAATAGGTCGTAGTCTGCTTCTGATGAGACTTTGTATTTAAAGCTGAGAGTGCCTGGGCCTTGTAGTTGTATTTGTAGTGTAAAGTTTTGGCCGTTCCTTAGATCTGGAAATCTGAGAGCGTCGATGCCATCAGATGTGGTATTGGTATCTAGTGTGTACCCTGTTGTGATGTCGTTTGGCCAATTGATTCCGCTAAAGTCAACGGCTTCGCGTATGATTTCACTATAAGGGAAGACCATGAGATCAAGGGTGATAGAGTGTGATCCAATGTTATTAGTGGCGGTTATCGTGACGGGTGAGTTCCCAATTTGAGTGGGGGTGCCGGAAATGAGTCCCGTTGAAGTATTAAGTGTCAGTCCTTGTGGCAGGTTAGATGATGAGAATGATGTGGGAGAGAAATCTGCTGTAATTTGATAAGAAATAGGCAAGTTAACCCATGTCCTCAACTTAGAGGGGCTGCTGATCCTAGGTGCTCTGGGGCTGGGATCTAAGATGGTGATTTCTAATTGGGAGCTGGTAGATCCTTGTGAATTTGTGGCTGTGACGGTTACATTGTAAACATTTGGTGTGTTTGCTGTGCCTGTGATGTCTCCTGTTTTTGGGTTTATAGATAAACCGCTAGGAAGGTTGGTGGCGGAGTATGAAGTGATATTATCAGTTGCGAATGCTTTGAAGTGGAAGTTTGTTCCTGTATATTCTGTGGTAGCGTTACTATTTAGAAATGTGGGTGGTGCTGATGCTGGTGAGATGGGTGCTCCAAATATTTTTAGTGAGGCGCTATTTAATGTTCCTGTGTTTCCGCCGGCTGAGTCAGTAACGTTTAATGTCCAGGTGCCTTGTGAGGCTTCACCCCAGTTAAAAACGGACATGTATGTCCAATCAGGAATTAATGTGCTGTCTAGGATATTAGCAGGATTTAAAATGCTTGTGGTGCCACTGGGTGAGGTTAGAGTGATTGTAAGTTCACTAATTTTAGAGTGTGTGATGTTCGTTGTTAGTGTGACATGTTCCACTCTAAAATTTTGATTAGCTGGGACATTAAATGTGATGCTGCTTCCGTTGGTATTATTGTCGGTGATGTTGAGTGGTAGGTTTGAGGCATTGATAGTATGGCTTTGCTGAGGTGCGAGATTAGTCCATGTTTCAGACAATTGCGTTGCTAATTCTGCGTCCACTAGGCCGGCTCCGAAATCATGATTGAAAGCTATGTTTGCGCCATTGATTATCCATTTTGGATCATTGGGTTTAATCTGCCGAGCTGATCTGATGAGTATTTCTTGGACATCACGCCAAGCTAATTCTGGGTTGGCTTCTAACATGAGAGCAATGATACCTGAGACAAGAGGTGTTGCAGATGAGGTTCCTCCAAATGAGTTTGTGTAGGTGCTGTTGATTTGTGTGGTAGTGATTCCTTGTCCTCCTCCGTCTGATGGAGCTGAGATGAGTTTTGCAGCTCCTGGTTCTGAGTAATAAGATCTGTTGCCTTGGTCGTTTATAGCGCCTACTGCAATTGTGAAAATGGAGTTGGCGAAGCCATCACAGTTCACATTATCAAAGTCGCCGCCGTTACCAGCTGCCCAGACGTGGATAGTTCCGAGTCCGTTACGACCGTTGGTTATAGAGTCGTTTAAGGCTGCCGATGTTAGGGGTGGTATTCCTTCAAGTTGATTAAAGCCGTCATCAGGTCCCCAGCTATTGCTTTTTACAGCTATTAATCCATTTTGGTGGGCCATTGCTTCAGCTGATTGCAGGTCTGAGAATTCATCTGCGATGAGGCGTAAGCCAACTAGCGTGGCATTTGGTGCAGCTCCAGTGCCACCTATTGAGTTGTTGTAGGAGGCTGCTGTTACACCAGCGCATGGTGTGCCATGATTCTCGCTGGCTGATTGAGGTGAGGGGTCGTTTTGGTTTCCGTTATTCCAGTTAAAGTCTATGTTAGTGTTGACGTTGTTTATAAGGTCTGGGTGATCTGTTTGAAGGCCATCATCGACAATGCCTACGGTGATACCGTTGCCTGTGTATTTGCTCCAGACATTGGCTATGTTTACATCGATACCGTGAGTTCCATTATTATCCCCTGTATTATTGAGATGCCACTGGTAACCTTCATTGTTGTGGGAAAAGAGGTAAAGAGGATCATTTAGCGTGTTTTTTTTTGCGTAAGTTTTCTTTAGAAGAGGAGTGATGGACTGGATTGTTTTGTTTTTTTTAAGGGATGCTGAGTTTTCTAGGCATGTCCAAGAATTTGCAAATACTAAGATGATGTATTCATCAGTGAAGCTGAGTTTTTTAAAGCTAGTGGCGCCGGAAGATTTAACTAGCTCTTTGATGGAGGTGTTGTTGGTGATTTTTACTTGGGCTTCGTTGGTTACAATACGTCTGTTTTGAGCGTTTTGTTCAGCATTTTCAGGATATAGGATGATTTGGACTGAGCTGGCAGTGTTTTTTGCGACGTTTTTTACGTTTGTGATAATGTCGTTATGTTTCTGCTTGGCTTGGACTTTGTGAATAAATGTTTTTTTACCGTTGTTAGGGCTACAATGGAATTCGGTTTGAGATACAGAGTATTTTACTTGTTTACCGTTTTGATTGATACTGTAGCTGGGCTCTAGGGCAAGGCTGATAGAGGTAAGTGTTAGGAAAAAGAGATACTTTAGAAGAGACTTCATGACATTTGTGGTAGATTAAAGTAAAATGATTGATTTAAAGTTAACGACTCTCGACAGTTAGTAGATGGACGTTATGAAGTCAACCTTAGAAGTGTATGGTTTTGAATTCATGCTATTTTGAACACAGCATTGGGATGCCATTGACGAAGGTTTGGCAGCAATTGAAGTGTTTGTCTAGGAGGGTGATGTCTGCGCAGAAGCCTGGTTCAATTTTTCCAAGGTTATGAAGTCCGAGGGATTGAGCTTGGTTCCATGATGTGGTTTTGACTATTTCTGTTAGTGGGAGGTTTGTGATTTCGTTGATGAGGGCTATGCCTTCGTTGAAGACGAGTGTAGAGCCGGCGAGAGCGCCACCTTGCTTGAGCCTGGCGACTTTATTTTTGATGATGACATCGAGTCCGCCCAGCTGGCATTCACCGTTGTTAATCCATGAGCCGGCCATGGAATCTGTGATCATGATGATTTGTTCGATTGGTTTTATTTTGAAGACGAGTTTAAGGAAGTCGGGTGCGAGGTGGATTCCGTCGCAAATGAGTTCTACTTTGAGGTCGTCGTCTATGAGGCCAGTTCCAACCATACCGATTTCTCGGTGGTGAAGTGGTGTCATGGCGTTTCCGAAGTGAGTGAGGTGTGTGAGTCCAGCTTGTTTTGCGGCTTTGATTTGTTCACTGGTAGCTTCTGAGTGAGCTGCAGATGAGGTGATACCTAATGAGGAAGCGTGTTTAATGACTTGGCATGCATTTGGAGTGCATGGGGCTATGGATAATAGGCATGCTGGGGCGATATTGTGTATTTCGTTTAGTTCAGTGATGTTTGGTGCGCGGACGAATTCTGGGTTTTGAGCGCCAGCTTTGGAGGGGTTGATGAATGGTCCTTCGATATGGATTCCTGGTGTTTTAGCGAACTCTTGATTGCTCATGTATTGAGCGCATTTCTGAGCTATTTCGATGAGTTTTTCTTGGGGTTGGGTGAGGGTGGTGGGTAGCCAGGTGGTGACACCTTCTTTGAGTTTTGTTTTTGCGATGTGGCGGATGCTTTCTAGCTCGTTGTCACAGACGTCTTTTGAGTCTGCGCCGTGGGCGTGGATGTCGATGAATCCTGGGAATGCGTATTTACCGCATGCGTCATAGGTGTTGTTTGACGGGTTGATATTTTTGGAATTTTTGTGAACTGCGGTAATTTTTCCGTCTTTGATTTCAATGGCTCCGTTTTCTATTTCTAGTTCTGGCGAGATTATGTGTGCATTGATGATGGTGTTAGTCATGCTGATTACGTGTGTATGATTTTTGCGAGTCTTTTCCACATTAGGAGGCAGTAGTAGGCTCCAGCTGTTGTTCCTAGTGTGTCTGCTATCCAGTCGCCGTAGCAGTTTCCAGTTCTGCCAGGAGTGAAGGTTTGGTGGAATTCATCAATGGCTCCGGCTGAGGCTCCTATGAGGATAGAGATGATGAGAATTTGCGTCCAGTTTGAGGATTTGTTTATTTTGAGGAAGAGGGTGTTTGCGATGCAAAATCCTCCTGCCATAAAGTAGCAGAAGTGGGCTAGTTTATCTAGGTGAGGGATTTGAGGAGCGTCCTTGATCTGAGGGGTGATGGAAGATAGGTGCCAGAGGACTGAGAACCAGGTAAGCCAAGCGCAGAACCAAAAGAGTGTATTCTGTGGGAGCTTGGAGTAGCACCAGTCAGGGAACTTAAACATTTCAGCTTATGGTGCTATTGAGCCCGATTTAATCGGTTTTTGAATCTGGTTCAATATTTGATCTTTTGATTTCGTCTTCTAGTCTTTCTGATAGCCATTGTTTCATCATGGACTGGTAGTTCAAGTAGCGACTGCGCGCCATTCGTTTGATGCGGGAGAGCATGCGTGGGTCGAATCTGAGTGTGATGGTTGTTGATTCACGAGAGTCTGGCTGGTGGATTGAGCCGTTGATGAGGTCTCCGTCTAGGGCGTTGGATTGCCAGAAGTCGTGTTCATCTTTTTCTGTTTCGAATGCGGGGATTTCGGTCCAGTTTTTGATAATGTTCATATGAGAGTAGGTGATGTGAGTGATGGGTGAGTATTATTTGAATTCTGCGTATCGTCTGTCGTAGAATCTTTTTTCGCCTTCTGTGAGATCTCTGACGGAGATGATGCGAGCTTTTTTGCCATCGGTCCAGAAGCAGAGGAACAGGTATCTGTCGGCGATACTGCGTCCGATCATGAAGTATCTGGACTCGCCATCTTCACGGTCATGATCTGGCAGTATTCTGACTGTAAACGGATCTTCCATTACCTCTTCGATTTCCCGAGGTTTGTATTTTTTAAGATCTATTTGTGTATCTATAAAGTCTAGTTCCATGTTTGTTGTTGTTAGTCGTGTAAAATTATACACACTTAGAGTTAATAAGCATTATTTTTTTCAAATGAGTGTATTAATTGATGAGTTTGAGATTGTTTCACCTTGACTATGAGACGAATACTAGGTTCAACCATTCCAACCACTAATTAATGTGGAATTTGATCCATGAACATTCACGAATATCAAGCAAAAGAGCTATTTGAAAAGTTCGGAGTGCCTAGCCCAAGCGGGCAAGTAGCGGGCACTGCTGAAGAAGCGGAAGCGGCGGCCAAGGCTATTGGCGGCAAGGACCTTGTTATTAAAGCGCAGGTTCACGCTGGTGGACGCGGCAAGGGGACTTTCAAAAACGGTTTTAAGGGCGGAGTTCATTTTCCGAAGACGGCTGCTGAGGCTGGTGAGCTGGCGAGTAAGATGCTTGGTCAGACTCTGGTGACACATCAGACTGGTGAGGCTGGTAGATTTGTTTCTAAGGTGATGGTGGCTGAGGCTGCTGACATTTCACGTGAGTTGTATTTAGCTATTTTACTGGATCGTGAGAGCTCAAGGCCAGTGATAGTTGTATCTACTGAGGGGGGAATGGATATTGAGGCAGTGGCAGAGGAGACTCCTGACAAGATAGTGCGTCAGTTTGTTCATCCGCTGGCGGGTCTTCAGCCTTATGAGGTTCGTAAGTTAGCGAAGGCATTGGCTTTAGAGGGAGATCAGGCGAAGCAGTTTGCTAAGTTAATCAAGAATTTGTATAAGTTATTTATTTCCTGTGACTGTGACATGGTTGAGATTAATCCATTGGTGGTGACACCTTCAGGAGATGTTTTGGCACTGGATGCTAAGTTTGGGTTTGATGATAATGCGCTATATCGTCATCCTGAGATAGTAGCGATGCGTGACACATCTGAGGAAGATCCACGTGAGGTTGAGGCATCTACTTATGATCTTAATTATATAGGACTTGATGGGAATATAGCCTGTCTAGTAAATGGAGCTGGTTTAGCGATGGCTACTATGGACATCATTAAGCATTGTGGAGGAGATCCGGCGAACTTCTTGGATGTGGGAGGTGGTGCGACTAAGGAGCAGGTAGCGGCAGCGTTTAAGATTATTCTTTCTGATTCTAAGGTTGAGGGAATCTTGGTAAATATTTTTGGTGGTATCATGCAGTGTGATATCATTGCTGAGGGTATACTGGCTGCGGCTTCTGAGTTAGAGCTTAATATACCATTGGTAGTTCGTTTGGAGGGCACTAATGTGGCTGAAGGGCGAAAGTTGATTGCAGATTCAGATCTAGCAGTTATTCCGGCAGATAACCTTAATGATGCTGCTGAAAAGATTGTTGCGGCAGTGAACGGGTAATCCACATTTAATTTAAACATTTATATTTTAATCTAACATTATGGCAATTCTAGTTGATGAAAACACTAAGGTTCTTGTTCAGGGAATCACGGGTGGATTTGGTGGGAAGCATGCACAGCTTTCTTTGGACTACGGCACACAGATCGTAGCTGGTGTGACTCCTGGTAAAGGTGGTCAGACTTTTGGTAAAAGTACTCCTATTTATGATACCGTAGAGGATGCTGCTAAGCAGTCTGGAGCTACAGTATCGGCGATTTTCGTTCCTCCTCCGTTTGCGGCGGATGCGATACTTGAGGCAGTAGATGCTGAGATGGAGCTTGTGATTGCAATTACTGAGGGTATTCCGGTGGCTGATATGATGAGAGTTAAGGCTGCGATGGCGGGGAGTAAGACGCGTTTGATCGGTCCTAACTGTCCTGGTATTGTGACTCCTGGAAGAGGAGATCAATCTCATGGTGGATGCCGTATTGGTATAGCGCCTGGTTATATTCATAAGCGTGGGAATGTGGGTGTTGTATCACGTTCTGGTACGTTGACTTACGAGGCTGTTTATCAGTTGACTGAGCTTGGTTATGGGCAATCTACATGCGTAGGAATAGGTGGTGATCCGATAAACGGGACGTCTCATATTGATGTTTTAAAGATGTTCAATGATGATGATGAGACTGAAGCAATTATTATGATAGGTGAGATTGGTGGAAATGCTGAGGCTGAGGCTGCTCGATGGGCAGCTGAGCACTGTAGCAAGCCGATAGCAGGATTTATAGCTGGAGCTACAGCGCCTCCGGGACGCCGAATGGGTCATGCGGGTGCTATTGTGGGTGGTGAAGAGGATACTGCAGAGGCTAAGAAGAAGATTCTTGCTGAGTGCGGTATTGCTGTATCAGAGACGCCTTCAGATATGGGTAAGACGCTTGTTTCTATGCTGAAGTAATTGGTCTTATTTCCATAATACTTTTTAGAGCGTTCTCTGTTTCAGGGAGCGCTTTTTTGTTGGTTATACCATTTTTACAGTTATTCTGGGTTGATAGTAGTTTCAATATATTTGGGACCAGCAGGAGAGCTGATTTTTTGAAGTGCAAAACAATATATCAAGATTAGCTTCGTTAATCACACATTCCGCACTTTCTCACAGTAGTTTTTTAGATTAATTCATCTTTCCTGCTTTTACTCTCTTCTACTTTTCTGTTTTTATTCTTGGTGGGATCAGGTAGATGCTTTCATCTAAGCCCAGTGCGTGGAGGTAGTGA
>CALGZA010000084.1 GCA_937934595.1 uncultured Verrucomicrobiales bacterium
TACCTGAAACAAGTCCTGACGCACTTGCCCGCAAACCCGACCCAAGCTGAAGCCGCCAGCCTAACACCCAGAGCTATCGCCAAAACCCAAAAACGGCACCCAAAAGCATCCAGTCAATAAGGAGAAATATGTGACGCTTACTGTATTCGGTTGGTTTATTTTGATGAATGTTATACCATTTTACAGTTATTCTGGGCTGATAGTAGTTTCAATATATTTGGAAGCAGCAGCAGAGCTGATTTTTTGAAGTGCAAAACAATAAATCAAGATTAGCTTCGTTATTCGTCAGATGCATAGTCCACTATACGCTTTCCTCTTGCCTTGCTACTCTTGCTATTTTGTTGTGCTATCAATCCATTCTAACAATTCAAATGGTATTACCTGAAATCTTTATCGTTGGGAGGGCGTTCTGGATGGCTGTTAGTAATGAGGCACGACTCTTGTGAGAGACAATGGTCTCGATGTATGGGAATCTGATTAGGTCGCCGTTGGTTTTGTTTACGTTTAGTGTGAGGCCATCGGTTTCGTTCCAGTAGATGGCTGCTATATCAGTTAATAGGATTTGTTTTTCTTTACCGAGGAATCCCCATTCGATGTGGGTTTCATTGATGCTGAATATGTGTGTTGTGGCGCCCGCTGTGGCCATCCAGCTTCCGCGGAGAAATATGACAAATATGCAAATGCCGACGATGCCGATGATGGTGGGGAAGAGCGTAGCTCCTTGTTCTGATTCACTGCCTATGAATCCGATGAGCATGAATATGAGAGAGATGGTTAGAGCTAGGGTGAGGCCAATAAATCCTAGGATGCGTGAATCACGTTTTACTCTGTGGAAGTAATTCATGGTTGTTGGAGTGGTTGTTGTTTATTAGCAGGTGATGGTGTTGGTGATGATTTGGTATACTTCTTCTGTGGTTTGGGGGCCGATGGTGGCTATGGCTAGGTTGTCTGTGGAGAATAGTTGCTGGGCTAGGTTGTTTAACTGTTGAAGGGTGGTGCTTTTTAGGGTGGATTCGGAGTCTTTGGGGTCTATTATTTTGTTGAAGCAGAGTAGTGAGTCGCCCATCCAGCTCATTCTGGAGTGTGTGCTTTCTAGGGCGATTTGGCTTTGACCTGTGGCGTAGGAGAGGGTTTGTTCTAGCTCTGCTTTGGTGAAGCCGTTTTTTAGAATTTCTTGGATGAGTTGGTTGATGATTTGGAGGCTGTCTTTTAGGCGTGTGGCATCTAGTCCGGCGTGGATTTCGAATGTTCCGGTGTCGTGGTAGAGGCTGTAGTCTGATGCGACGTGGTAGCAGAGTCCTCGTTTTTCGCGAAGTTCTTGGAAGAGTCTTGAGCTCATGGTTTCACCTAGGATGAGGCTCATTAGGCGGAGGACGTGGCGGTTTTCTGAGTGTCTGCCGTCTGTGTGGAATGCTATGGCGAGGTGGATTTGGTCGATGTCACGTTGCTCGTGGATGTGGGATGTGTTTAGTGGGATGGATGATGGGTTAGGGTATGGCTCGAATTGGTTTGTTGTGTTTGTTTTGATGTTGGTTTTAGGGAGGTGTATTTCTGCGATTTTGCAGACGTCTTGGTGAGATATTTTACCAGCGACTGCGAGGGTTAGACCTTTTGTAAGGTATTGTTGTTCTGTGAAATTTTGGAGTTCTTTGGCGGTGATTTTTTGGATAGATTTTTCTGTTCCGGTAATGGGTCTGCCAAGTGGGTGGTTTGTCCAGAGGGCTTCTGATAGGAGGTCGTGGATGTGGTCGCTCGGGTTTTCTTGGTACATGACGATTTCTTCTGCGATGACTTCTCTTTCGCGTTCGATTTCTTCTGAGTCGAATACTGAGTTCCAGATCATTTCGCTCATGATTTCGATGTAACGTGGGAGTTGATTAGCGGGGCCTCTGGTTTCGATACAGGTTTGGTCTTCTGTTGTGAATGCGTTGATGGTGCCTCCTGCTCCTTCGATTTGAATTGCTAGGTCTAGTGCTGAGTGGTTATTTGTTCCTTTGAATATCATGTGTTCAGCGAAGTGAGCGATGCCGTTGAGTTCTTCTGTTTCGTATCTGCTTCCGGTGGGTATGAAGATGCCTGCTGATACGGATTCCATGTGTGGCATTTCTGCAGTGGCGATATGTATTCCATTGATGTTGCTGTGCTGAAAATTCATGTTTGATACATAGCTTAGATTAGTTGAGATGGAAGGTTTGTTCTTGATAATTTATTGATAAATTTGGGCTTAAACCATTGCTTTTCATGATGAGAAGGCTTACTAGAGTGCCGCTATGAAATTACTTACCTATAAAGATGCTGGTTATGAGAGGTTCATCAAGAGTCTGAACCGGAATGCTGTGCCGACGGATGATCTTTATTCTGTGGTGGCGGATATAATAGCGAATGTGAAGAGGCGAGGTAATAAGGCACTTTTTGAGTATACTGAGAAGTTTGATGGGGTGAAGCTTACTGCAAGGAGTTTGTATGTGAGTGATGCGGAGATGGCTGAGGCTGAGGGGCTGGTGGATGATGAAGTTAAGAAGGCGATAGCGGCAGCTAAGAAGAATATTCATGCGTTTGCAAAGCGTAGTATGCGTAAGGACTGGAAGTATAAGAATGTGCAGGGTGCTGAGGTTGGTGAGAGGTTTGTTCCTTATGATAGGGTGGGTGTGTATGTGCCTGGTGGTAAGGCGCCGTTGGTTTCTACGGCATTGATGACGGCGGCTTTTGCGCAGGCGGCTGGGGTTCCTGAGATACTGGCGGCGACGCCTGTGGGAGCTGATGGGAAGGTTAATCCTGCGTTGTTGTATGCGTTGAGGGAGTCTGGTGTGACTGAGGTTATGAAAGTGGGTGGAGCACAGGCAATAGCTGCGATGGCTTTGGGTACGAGTAAGGTGCGCTGTGTGGAGAAGATATTTGGTCCTGGGAATAGTTTTGTGGTGGAGGCGAAGCGGCAGTTGGTGGGGGCGGTTTCTATTGATTTGTTACCTGGGCCGAGTGAGGTTTTGGTGATAGCGGATAAGAGTGCGAATCCGGCATTTATTGCAGCTGATCTTTTGGCGCAGGCTGAGCATGGTGGTGATAGTGTAGTTGGTTTTATTACGGATTCGAAAGGACTGATAACGCGAGTTCAGCAGCAAATTGATAAGCAGATGAAGAAGCTTAGTAGGGTGGATTATATTAAGGATGTACTGAAGCGTGGGACGTTTGTTTTGCAGGTTAAGAATTTAGATGATGCTGTGGAGATATGTAATGAGTTTGCTCCTGAGCATTTGTCTTTGATTGTGGATGGTGAGAGTGAGGATTTCTGGTTAGACAAGATCCGAACTGCGGGTGCTGTTTATGTGGGTAATTATAGTGCGGTTGCTGTGGGAGATTTCTTGGCTGGCCCGAGTCATACATTACCTACTGGTGGTTCTGGTAAGTCATTTTCTGGGATTAGGGCGGATCAGTTTCAGCGACGGACTAGTATTGTGAGGATGGATAAGAAGGCGGTGGAGAAGTCATTGACTCATGTGCAGCAGTTTGCGCGAGTGGAGGGACTGGATGCGCATGGTGCATCTGTGGAGATACGTGCTAAGAGCTAGCTTGTTAGAGGCAGTCTTTGGCGTATTGGTCTGCCTGTTTGTAGGTGTCGAATGATAATTTGCTGCCATTGTGTTCTACAGTGGCGGTTCCGTCTTGTAGTCTGAAGACGATAAGGGATGGCCATTTTTTTGCTTCTGCGTATTTGAGCCAGATGTTTTTGAGGTTTGGTCTGCTATCGAAGCTGAGTGTCATAAATCGCTTTTTGATGGCGATGTTGAATTGTTTTTGTTCGTGTTGGTTAAGGCGGTGGGGGACTCCGCGTGAACCGATGTTAGCTCCGGATTTTTTACCTTTAGTGAGATTTTCTATGTGCTTTTCTTTCATGGAATTATTAGAAGTTTGTAAGCGATATATTATTACATTCGGTGCAACGATTGGTTTTGTCTGTGTAGAGTGTGTGGCAGCAGGGACAGTATTTTTTTTCTGTGGAGTCTTGTGGTTCTGGAGGGGAGGTAAACATGGATGGTGAGTATGATGAGCGAGAGAAAAAGGTTAAGAATTCTTCTGGTTTGAATAAGCTTTTTTTGAGGTAGATTGAATTACGGTATTGCTGTGATAAGAATTTCACAGAAGATTTTGATTCTGCTATGCTGGCCAAGCTTAGTGGGTGAATTTTTTTTAAGTGTGGGTTGTCAAAGAGGTAGTCAGCGAGTCGCATAGCTTGCCAGGGCATGATGGCTGCGCATAGAGCTTGTTTCCACCGGGTGATTTTATCTAGTGGTGCGATCTTCTTATGAATCATGAAGAAATATAATGACGAGATAAAAGGAAAGCAAATGGCAATAGCGATAACGATGTAAGTTTTTGGGGTATCTCCAAACTTTAAGTATGTAATGGGGAGTATGATGAAATATGAGTAGAATACTAAGACTGTGAGGAGTCTGAGACGGCTTGCGGTGTGAGCAATGGTTTTGACAATACGTTTAGTTTGTCTAGGAGAAAGGATTTTTTTAGATGATTTGTTATCTAAGTTTACAATAATAGAGTATACTTTGAGGGGAGAAATGTGTGTGAAACATAAGGATTTATTGGCTCCACTAAAGAAGGTTAAAGGGTGACCTAGTGACCAGCCAGTAGTGATTTTTTTACGAATAATGAATGCATGTTTACGATCTGCTTTAAAGCTGGTGGAGACGTAAAAAATGAATAATAGGAGGAAGAATGTCTGACCATCGGTCATTTATTATGTATTAGCGTGTCTGAAGATTCTACTTTGTATTTTTATGAGCGTAATCTTCAGACAATCTATTAACTTTTTTTTGATTTAAAGATTTTGTCTTTGAATTTCACTATGCCTACTCCCAGAGCAACTATGCCACCAATGATAGGTTTTAAGTATTTAGCAAGAAGCCCGAAAAGCCCTAATTTTCCAGCTGCTAGAAGTCCACCCCCGATGAGGAGACCTTTAAGTCCGTAATCCGCAATCTTATCGCCCTCTTGAAATTCGGAATATTTGTTACCTGGTTTGTATTCAAATCCAGCTAGGGTTTTATCCAGCATGGGGCGTAGGTTTTCAAGCTGACCAGGATCGCATAGTAAGGTAGCATTCATGACGCCTTTTCTGCCAAGGATTTTTATGTTATGGTTCACAGTTTGAGATCCGTCACTAGATTGGTATATAACGGCCCATTCGAGGTTATTTGTGTTTTCGTTATAGTGCGGTTCGAATGCCCATCCGATTGTGGTCATGGAGTCTAGTCCTGCGGCGAGGCGTTGTTTGTTTCCTTCTTTATCGGCAGCTTTAAATGCTTTTAACAGTTCGTCAGCATCTAGTTCTTCTTTTTCGTCATCTTTAACGTAGCCTTCGCTAGAGAAGTTGAATGTAATAGCGTATGAGTCATCAAGCGCTACAATGGCTCCATCGTATCTACTTGGTGGATTGCCATACATTTGCATGAGTTTATTGGCATCACTGCCGTTGAGGTGGTATTGTCCTTCTTGGACTTTGATCATGGAGTTTGAACCAATGTCTCCTGATTCACCTGCTGGTTTGGCACTGCTGAAGTTTTGTTTAATTTCTTCAATGGTCAGAGGTGCAGGGGGTTCCTCTTTTAGTAATTCCTGTGTGAAAGCAGTTTGGCTGAGGGCGATTGATGCTAGTATGATTTTTGAAAAAGTTTTCATTTGTTTATTTTGTTTTTAGACGATTATTGTTTGTTCTCTTTCTGGGCCGTTGCCTACGTATGAGATGGGGGCACCTACTAGCTCGGATAGTCTGTTGAGGTAGGCTTTGGCGTTTTCTGGGAGTTCTTCCCATGATCTGGCTTTGGTGGTGTCTGTTTCCCAGCCTGGTAGTTCTTCGTATATGGGGACAGCTTTGTCCCAGTCTGCTCTGGATGCTGGTGGGAACTCGTGTATGGTTCCGTCTACGTTGTATGCGGTGCAGATTTTGAGTGTTTTGCGATCGTCTAGGCCATCTAGAATGGTTACGGCTAGGTCTGTGACTCCGTTAACCATGACTGCAAGTCTGAGGAGGACGGTGTCTAGCCAGCCGCAGCTGCGTGGTCGGCCTGTGGTGGCTCCGAATTCCATTCCTCTGGCGTGGAAGAAGTCTGAGAGTTCTTGGTCTAGTGTGGGCATGGGTCCTGCTCCTACTCTTGTGGTGTATGCTTTGCAGACACCGACTACTTTCTGGACGGCGTGTGGAGGTAGGCCGCATCCTGTGCAAGCGCCGCCTGCTGTGGTGTTCGATGAAGTGACGAATGGGTAGGTTCCGAAGTCTATGTCTAGGAGTGATCCTTGAGCGCCTTCGAAGAGGATGGTCTTACCGTCTTTCCATGCTTTGTGGAGTGTGGGGATGACGTTGGTGACGTGAGGTAGTAGTCTTGCGATGGCTGGTCTGACTGTGTCTAGGATTTGGTCTGTGGTGAATGTGGGTAGGTTGTAGCGGCTGAGTAGTTCATTTGCTTCTTCTAGGCGGATGTCTATGAGTTTACGAGCGGTGGCTTCGTCTTGGAAGTCTGCTAGTCTGAGGCCGATACGGTTTGCTTTGTCTGCGTATGTGGGGCCGATGCCTCTTTTGGTGGTTCCGATTTTATTTTCACCGAGAGCGGCTTCGCGAGCGGCATCGAGTTCACAGTGGTATGGGAGGACGACGTGTGCTCTGTCTGAGATGAGGAGTTTATCTGGAGTGACTGCGACTCCTAGTTTTTCTAGTGATGAGATTTCTTTGACGAGTCCTACTGGGTCCATGACGACGCCGTTGCCGATAATGTTGATTTTTCCGTCCCAGAGTATGCCTGATGGGATGAGGTGTAGGATGTATTTTTGTCCGTTGGCGATGACGGTGTGTCCTGCGTTGTTACCACCTTGGCCACGTGCGACGATGTCGGCAGTTTCCATGAGGTAGTCGACGGTTTTTCCTTTTCCTTCGTCTCCCCATTGGAGACCACAGATGATGGTGTTCATGAACTAGTTAATTTTAGATTGGTTTGGGGTGGGTGAGCTTTTGGCTGCGGTGTTGATTGATTATTTAGAAGCTTCGATGAGTGCGGCGAATTCTTCGAAGAAGTATTTGGCGTCATTTGGTCCTGGAGCTGCTTCTGGGTGGTATTGTACGGAGAATGCTGGGAATGTTTTGTGACGGATTCCTTCGATGGTTTTGTCGTTTAGGTTGATGTGGGTAATTTCTACATCGTCTGGGAGTGATTCTGGGTCAGTGGCGAATCCGTGGTTTTGAGCGGTGATGGAGACTTTGCCGCCGTAGTTGGGGCGAAGGTCTTTAACTGGTTGGTTACCACCGCGGTGGCCGAATTTGAGTTTGTATGTGGTTCCTCCGAATGCGTGAGTGAGGATTTGGTGGCCGAGGCAGATTCCGAATATGGGTTTTTTGCCGAGTAGTTTTTTGACTTCTGTGTGGATGTAGTCAAGTGCGGCTGGGTCACCTGGTCCGTTTGAGAGGAATATTCCGTCTGGGTTGAGGGCGAGGACTTCTTCTGCTGTTGTGCGAGAGTTGACTACTGTGATGTCGAATCCTTGCTGGCGCATGGATCTGAGGATGTTGTATTTGACGCCGAAGTCGTAGGCTACGATGTTGTATTTGACTGGTGGTAGTGTCTCGTAGTGTCCTGGGCGGTTTTGAGATGTGCTGGGGATGTTCCAGAGTCTGGATTCTTTGTTCCAGTGGTAGTTTTCTGTTGTGGATACTTCTTTTACGAAGTCTGAGCCAGCCATTGGAGGAGCGTCTTTAGCTTTTTGGACGGCTTCTTCGGCGGTGAGTTCAGTGGTGATGCATGAGCGCATGGCACCTGCGGTGCGGAGGTGCTTGGTGAGTGCGCGTGTATCGATGTCTTCGATACCGATGATTTTATGATCAGCGAAGTAGTTTTCTAGTGATTGTTGTGACCTGAAGTTAGATGCGACGGGTGCTAGTTCTCCGATGACGAGTCCGCGTACCTGAGGGCCTGCGGATTCTGCGTCTTCTGGGTTAATTCCGTAATTACCGATGAGTGGGTATGTGAGAGTGACTATTTGTCCGCGGTATGAAGGGTCTGTGATGATTTCTTGGTATCCGGTCATGGAGGTGTTAAAGCAGATTTCTCCTGTGGTGGTTCCAGTGTGACCAAAAGCTAGCCCTATAAAGGTGCGGCCGTCTTCGAGTGCTAAGATAGCGTAGTTTGAATCCTTCATGATAAGTGTGTTGTTAGCGTATCTGACTCTTCAAGTCAGCGTTGCGGGCGAAGACTAGGAGGCGGTAGCGAACTGTGCAAGTATTTAGCGATAGATTTGTTAAGTTTTTGGTTAGGAGGTTTTGCGGTCTGAGGGTGAGGGAGTTGTTTGGATGGTGGTTATTTTTTGGTAATTGTCTTCTTGATTTTTTTGTTAAATAGCTTAGATGTGGTGGTGCAATGAAAAGGTTTATTTTATTATCGGCTGTTATTTCCGCTTTCGTAGTATTGAGTTCATGTGAGCAGCATGATTGGGATGAAACGAAGCTTCTTCATAAGGATAAGGCTAAGCCTAGTTCTGATGGTGGAGGACATTAAAATAGTGGATACTGAGGTTGATTTAGAGATGGATCGTTCTATATTTTTTTGGTTAGTATGAACGATAAATCTACAACGAGGTCACCATTGTGGCTGGTGCCTAACTTACTGAGCTTGGATGCTCCGTTGGTAGCGGTGTGCTGGATGTGGGTAATCGCCAAGTCTATGAGGGTGGTTTATGTGGAAACTTATGCTTATTGGCTTTTAGCGGGGGCTGTGTGGAGTATTTATGTTCTGGATAGGGTTCTGGATGCGAAGCGTTATGGAGGTGATGTGTCTGAGATGAGTCCTAGGCATCAGTTTCATTGGAAGCATTGGAAGATTTTGATTTTTTTGGTAGCTGGTGTGGTTGTTTATTGTGGTTATTCTGCATTTAATGTTGCTTCTTCTGCACTTCTTACGGCTGGAGTTTCTGGTGTGGGGTTGGTTTTGTTATATATACTGACGCGGAAGTTTGATGGTGGTGATGTGGCTTATGCTAAGAATTTTGTGGCTGCGATGACTTTTTCTTTTGGTGTATCTGCGCCTATTGTTGTGGAGTCTATTCAGTTACAGATTGGTATATCTGATATTTGGTTTCATTTTAGTGAGCATTCTGATGCGGATTTCTTTTTGGCGTTACGGCATGGAGCTGCTAATTTTTTGGTGATGACGGCTTCTACAGTGGCTTCGGTATTTGCAATTAGTTCGTTGCCGTTTTTGTTTGGGATGCTTTGTTTTTTAAATATAACGGCGATTGATTTGTGGGAGAAGTCAAGGCGGAGTAGTGAGGATGATGAGAAGGATGCTTGTGAGGCTATTTTGGGTGTAGGCTTGCTTGCTTTAGCGGCATTGGCGGTTTATTTGTTAGCTTTTAAGCTTTCGGAGGATGAGCGGCCGTTTTGTTATTTGGTGATGGTGGCTGCTGCTTTGTTGCAGTTGGTAAATAAGAATAGGGCGATGTTTTATCTTGATGCTCAGCGAGTATTGGCTGATTTGGCGTTGATTTTGCCGTTGCCTTTGTTTTGGCTTTTGAGTGGTGAAGCGCTGTTTGCTTTGGTGGGGTTGTTTTAGTTTAATGCTTTTTGGAGTAGGTTGTATGCTTTTGGGGTGTTTTGTTTGATTTTTTTCATGGTTTGGGTGATATTTTTTCCGAGTTGTTGTTTTTTAGCGCCGAATTTTTCTTTAATTTCTCTGGTTATTTGGTTGGTGGGTTTAGCGATTTTTTCTTTGTCGGTTTGAATCATTTTGAGTTTTCTTTTTATTGATATGAGTTTAGGGAGTGCTTTTTTTGCTGATTCGAGGTTGTTGATATTTGCTAGTGTGTTGTTCATTTCCTCAAGGGTGATGATTTGATCAGCTGTAATGGAGTGGTGTGTTTTATTGTTTTGGGCTTGTCTGGCTTTGGCTTTTTCTGGGTGTTCGGTGGCTTTTTTTTTACATGCTGGGAGAGTGGCTATGCATGGTGTGATGAGGAGTAGGGTGGTGATTTTTTGGATGGATTTCATTGTTGTGTGGTTTGTTTTTTTGGGGATTTAGAATTTGTATTGATTTGTGAATGTGATGAGGTCTGCGTAGATGGTGTGGAAGTGTTTTTCGAATGTTTTGTAGTGTTTTTCGAAGTCGATGTGGGTGTTTGCGATGGGTGCTGTGAATTTTCCTCTTTTGGAGACTCTGCGGAATGTTGAGTTTATGCCTTCGATGGTGGTGTAGTTGGCGAGCCAATTTTGGGCATTCATGATGGGGAATGCTTGCTTTAGTGTGCCGAGTTGCCAGTCTTTATTTTGGTCAATGGTTTGATAAGTTTGTTTAATAAAGTGGTTTAGTTCTGATGTGTGGTAGGTGTTCCAGTGTATGGCGAGGAAGTGGTCATAGATGATGTCTACGACGATGCCGGCGAATCTTCTGCGTTCTGGAGCGAGGAGTTGTTTGGAGGCGAGGAAGGCTGGGTGTTTGTCAGTTAATTTGTCGATGGCACGGTGGAGGATGATGCCATCGACGAGGTCAGGCTGTATTTCTGAGCGTAGTTTACTTTCGGTTCCTTTGATGAAGTCACCTAGGAGGTTTCCTATTTTGAGTGCATCATGTTGGCCTTTGTAGTGATGGGGTGTGAGGGAGAGGTGAGCGAGGTAGTTCATCTGTGTGGTTGCTAGGTGGGTGCATCACCTCTGGCGATGACTACTTTTCCGGTGCGGACGGCTTCGATGATTTCGAATGCTGAGAGCATGTTGATGGCTGCGTCGATTTTTGCGGGGTCACCGGTGATGATGGCTGTCATGGCGACTGGTGTGAGGTCTACTGATTTACCTCCGAAGTGGTCGATGATCTGGAGTGCTTCTGTTCGACTCGAGTTGTTGACGAGGAATTTGATGAGGAGCATTTCTTTGACGATGGCGTCTTTGGTGGTGTGTTCTTGACACTGGATGACATCGATTAGTTTGTTTACTTGTTTGATGATTTGCTCGAGTCCGTTTGATGAACCTGTGATACCGATAGTCATGCGTGAGAATCTGGCGTCACGGGACTGGGATACGACGAGGGAGTCGATATTGAAACCACGTCTTGCGAATACTTGGCTGATGCGCATGAGTGCGCCTGCTTTGTTGTTTACGAAGATGGATAGAGTGTGGAGTGTGCTGTCTTTGTTGTTATTTTCCTGCGGGGTGTCTGTGGTGATGATGTTAGCCATGTGACTGAGTGGTTAAGAAATTTTAGTTTAGATTACTTGTTATGCGAGGTTGTTCGTTATGTGTTATGTGGAGCCGATGGGTTTATCCATTTTGTATTTTGGTGGTTCGGTGAGCATGTCCTCGAGTGCGGCTCCTGCTGGGATCATGGGGAAGACGTTGTCTGACTTGATACATTCAGCGTGGATGAGGACTGGGCCTTCATTGTATTCTAGTGCTTGTTTGACCATTCTGGAGACGTCAGCGGGGCGTTTGATGTAGATTCCTTTAATGCCGTATGAGGCAGCTAGTTTGACGAAGTCTGGGTTACCTTCCATGTCGACACCAGATTTACGGTCATCGAAGAATAGCTCTTGCCATTGTCTGACCATTCCGAGGTAGTGGTTGTTAAGGACGACTATTTTTATGGGTAGTTTATGAATGGCTGCGGTGGCTAGTTCGCAGAGGGTCATTTGGAATCCGCCGTCTCCGGAGAATGAGATGACGGTGCGATCTGGGCATGCGAAAGCTGCTCCGATGGCTGCTGGGAATCCGAAGCCCATGGTGCCTGCGCCACCGGAGCTGAGCCAGGAGTGGGTTTTGGCGTTTTTGTAGAACTGAGCAGCCCACATTTGGTGTTGGCCGACATCTGTGGTGACGATGGCTTCTCCGTTGGTTTGTGTGCAGAATTCGTCAATTACTTGTTGCATTCTGAGGCCGCCTTGTTTTTTGAATGCTAGTGGGAATTTTTTTCTGTAAGTGTCTAGGTGGGTATTCCATTCTGGGAGTTTTTGTTTAGTGATTTTGTTGTTTAGAAGCTTGAGTATGGTTTTGGCATCTCCGACTATTTCTATGTCTGGTTCGATCATTTTATTCATCTCTGATGGGTCGATGTCGATGTGGATGATTTTGGCGTTGGCGCAGAATTTGTCTGCTTGGCCGATGATGCGGTCATCAAATCTTGAGCCGATGTTGATGAGGAGGTCGCATTCGCAGACGGCTTTATTTGCGTATGCTGTGCCGTGCATTCCAAGCATTCCGAGGTTTAGGGGGTGCATTTCGGAGATGATACCTTTACCTAAGAGGGTGTTAGTGAGTGGGCAGTCGAGGGTGGTGGAGAATTGGAGCATTTCTTCGTGAGCCTGAGATATCATAGCTCCTTGACCTGCTAGGATGAGGGGTTTTTTAGCGTTGGCAATGAGTTCGATAGCTTGGTCTACTTTGGTTAGGTCGATTTCGTAGGCTTTTTCGGGTTTGTAGCCAGGGAGGTCTAATTTGTCGTTTAGACTGAAGTCACCGGTGAATGGTCCTTGGCTTATGTCTTTAGGGATGTCTATGAGGACGGGTCCTGGGCGGCCGGTGGTTGTGATATGGTATGCCTCGCGGGTAATTCTTGGGATGCTGTTAGTTTCTCTTACGAGGTAGTTATGTTTTACAACTGGGAGGGTGATGCCGAAGATGTCTGCTTCTTGGAATGCGTCTTTACCAAGCATCCATGTGACCTGTTGGCCGCTGATGAGGATCATTGGCACGGAGTCCATCTGAGCTGTCATGAGTCCTGTAACTGTATTTCCTGCGCCTGGTCCTGAGGTGACTAGTACGACTGCGGGTTTCCCTGTTGCTCTGGCGTAGCCGTCTGCCATGTGGCAAGCGCCTTGCTCGTGACGGCTGAGGACAAATTTTATATTGGTTTTAACGGTTTCAAGGGCATCAAATATGGGTAGTACGGCTCCGCCTGAGTATCCGAATATGATTTCTATTCCGATATCGTCTAGAGTTTTTATGAGTGCTTGTGCTCCGTCTAATTGTTGTTCTTTCATTTTGAAAATGGTTATTTATCATCTAAATGTGTATTTTTTTGATGTTATGTAAACATAAAAACGTTGTTTTTTCTTTAAGTTGTTGTTTTTTGGGTGTTGGTTAATTTGAAAATTGTTTTTTGGGAGTATTTTGTTGATGGGTGTGTGATGTTTGAGGTTGATGTTTCTAGCGTTATGATGGGTGTTGTGTTTTTGTGGTTGTATTTTGATAGTTTTGCTCAAAAGTATGAGTAAATTATAGTATGCCATGTAACAGAACTTTGGTTAATTGGGTGATTGTTATTCATTCGATGATATTTTAGTTATTCCGTGGGAGCAATCTATGTGAGATTATCATTATCAATTTAAACTATGAAATTAAGGAAAATCAGAATAGGAATAGGAGCAGCAGGGCTTGGGGCTTATGCTTGCGGGATGGGATTATCATCTGCGCAAAATGATCATTTAGTCTTGGCTGCTCAGGGTGAGGCGAATGGGAAGCATGTGGTTTTATTAGCAGGGGATGAGGAGTACCGATCTGAGGAGGCGATGCCGATGATGGCTCAATTGCTGTCTAAGCAGGGATTCAAGTGCACAGTTTTGTTTTCGATGGATAAAGATAATAAGTTTGTGGATCCTAAGAACCAGAAGAGTTTGTCACATCCTGTGGCGTTAGATTCTGCTGATGCGATAGTGATGTCATTACGTTTTAGGAACTGGGAGGATGTAGCGTTTTCGAAATTTGATGCTGCTTTTTCTCGAGGGGTTCCGATAGTGGCTTTACGAACTTCTACGCATGCTTTCAATACAAAGAGGGAGAGTAAGTGGGCTAAATATTCATTTAATGCCATGGCTGAGACTGGATGGCATAAGGGGTTTGGCCGTCAGGTTTTAGGTGAGACATGGGTTAGTCATCATGGACGTCACCGTAAGGAGGGTACACGTACTCACATAGAGAAAGGTGCTGAGAAGCATCCTGTTTTGAATGGAGTGGGTGAGATATTTTGTACTTCTGATGTTTATGGAGCGAATCCTTTAAGTTCTGCGACTATTTTATTGAGGGGTGAGGTGACTGCATCATTTGATCCTAAATCACCTGGAGTGAAGGGTAAGAACAAGCCGATGCAGCCAGCGGCATGGACTTTGGAATATAAGCATGATTCTGGAAAGACGAATAGGATTATGACGACTACGATGGGAGCGGCATCGGATTTGGTAGATGAAGATCTGCGACGATTGGTGGTGAATGGAGTTTACTGGGGTCTAAATATGAAGGTTCCGGCTAAGGTTGATGTTACTATTGATGGAGTTTATAAGCCTACATTTTATGGTTTTAATACGTTTAAGAAGAATATGACTCCTGCGGATTTGCTTCCTCAGAAGCCTAAGGGTATTAAGCCCGGGCCGAAGCATCCTGCAGTGAAGGCTGGGCAGCCGCCTGAGAAGCTTAATTTGTTAAAGCATGGGCGTATTGGTCTTATTGGTGGAGGACTGGTTTCACGGATGAATTTGTTTAACCGTTTTGAAGCTGAATTACAGGTGCGTTTCCCGGAGAAGGATCTATATATCAGGAACTGGGGACGGGAGGGTGATACACCTGCATTTCGTCCACATCCTTCCAGAAAGTCTCACTGGGTGATACCTGATGGTAAGGAATTGGTTAAGAAGGAGTATAGGAGAGGTGGTGGTCGAGGTCATTATGAGACGCCTGATCAGTGGTTGGGGCGTCATAAGATTGATACTGTGATTGGTTTTTTTGGTTATAGTGAGTCTTTTGATGGTTTGGAGCGTCTTGATGGTTATAAAGCGGAGTTAAGGTCATTTATAAAGCATACTTTGTCTCAGGAGTATTCTGGAAGTGCTCCGCAGTTGGCTATAGTTTCACCTGCTGCGTTTGAGGATTTGTCAGGTAAGCGAGATTTACCGGATGGGAAAGTGATTAATGAGCATTTGGCAGCTTATACGAAGGCTATGGCGGAGGTTTGTAAGGAGGAGGGAGTGCTGTTTGTAGATGCATATTCAGTTACTGAAGGATTTTATAAGTCTAGCAAGGATGATTTAACAAGTAATGGACATAATCTTAATGAT
This sequence comes from uncultured Verrucomicrobiales bacterium, assembly GCA_937934595.1. Classification (GTDB taxonomy): domain Bacteria; phylum Verrucomicrobiota; class Verrucomicrobiia; order Verrucomicrobiales; family Akkermansiaceae; genus Rubritalea. The sequence goes on from CALGZA010000084.1 coordinate 15,085, forward strand.
GCAGGATATTCTAAATTTGCTCCAGTATTAGCGGAGCGTTTATTTGGTAAGCAGGTTGTTAAGGCGAGTGCTGGGGTGAGGGCTCAGGTTCATGCGGCTGTGGCTGAGAAGAATAGGCTGTGGGTGATTGATTATAAGATACCGAATGGGGTGCATGTTCATGGAAGGCGCTATAAGCCATTTGGTAATGTGAATTACCCAGATGAGCTTAAGAAGATACGTCAGATGACAGAGATAAGGGATAATGCGATTTGGGCATTGAATAAGGGTAAATCATATGATGTGTCAGCAGCTGATGCGAAGACGGTAAAGCTTAAGCCGATAGCGACTAACTCGAATAGGCCGAATACTTATATTTCTGGAAAGGAGATGGAGTCTAAGCTGACTTTACCGAAAGGATATGAGATGAAGCTGTTTGCGTGTGAGGAGAAGTTTCCTGATCTAGCTAATCCTTCACAGATGGCTTTTGATAATAAGGGTCGTTTGTGGGTGAGCTGCATGCCTAGTTATCCGCATTATCGTATAGGAGATCCAGCGCCACAGGATAAGATTATTATTTTTGAAGATACTGATGGTGATGGTGTTGCAGATAAGCAGACTAATTTCTTGGAGGATATTCATATTCCTATGGGTTTTGAGATAACGGAATATGGTGTATTTGTCTCATTAGGCAATGACTTGGTTTTATATAAGGATACGGATGGAGATGATAAGGCTGATAGTATGGAAGTGGTTTTAAGTGGTTTTGATGATCATGATACGCATCATGCCATTTCTAGTTTCTGTGCAGATCCTTCAGGTGCTATTTTTATGGCTGAGGGAACATTTTTGCATTCGAATGTGGAGACGCCGTATGGGCCTGTAAGGGGTACGAATGGTGGTTTTTACCGCTATAATCCGGCTAAGGGAAGGTTAGAGAGAACGGCTCAGTATAGGATACCAAATCCATGGGGTATAGCTGTGGATGACTGGGGGCAGAATTTCTTTTTGCATACATCTGGTGCGTCTTTTTCATGGATGCAGAGAGGGGCTATTAAGTCCAAGTATGGGGTGAATTTGAGTGCGCCTAATTTACTGTCTAGCAATAATGTTAGGCCTACATCTGGTGTAGAGTTTGTGAGTTCGAGGCATTTTCCTGATGAGGTTCAGGGAGATGCAATTATTTGTAACAACATTGGTTTCTTAGGAGCGATGCAGCACAAGGTAATACCTAATGATGAGATTGGTTATAAGACTGAGTTTAGGCATAGGCTGTTTCAATCATCTGATCCTTATTTTAGGCCTGTAGATCTTGAGTTTGCACCAGATGGATCTTTGTATGTTATTGACTGGAGTAATGTGCTTATTGGGCATATGCAGCATAATGCACGTGATCCTAAGAGGGACAAGAAGCACGGAAGGATTTACCGTATTACGTATCCATCACGCCCTCTTGTGCCGGTGGCTAAGGTAGCAGGTGCTGGGATTCCCGAGTTGTTAGAGAATCTTAAACTGCCAGAGATACGAACACGCTACAGAACGCGCAGGGAATTACGAGGAAGGGATGTGAGTGAGGTTTCAAAGGCGTTAAGTAAGTGGGTAGCTGGATTAGATAAGAAGTCTCCGAGATATGCGCATCATGTTACTGAGGCGATGTGGGTATCATGGGGTATTAATAAGTTAGACCGAGCTATTTTGGATTTATGTTTGCAGTCTAGTGATGCGAGATCTAGGGCGGCGGCTACTAGAGCGGTTCGGTATAATGCTGATGCTATCAGTGATGCTGTTGAGTTACTTAAGAAATCTGCTTTAGATCCCAATGCTCAGGTAAGACATGAAGCATTGATAGCTGCTTCTTGGATGGCTAGTGAGAAGGGGCTTACTGTGCTTAGTGCATTTGAGAAGAGTCCTATTCATAAATGGACTCAAGAGGCATATAAACATGCTAAGGCTAATTTGACTGATGGAGTTGTTAAGTCTCCTGTTAAGGTAGTTAGCATACCTGATCATTTGAAGAATTCACCTAAGCATATGCAGGAGTCCTATAAGCGAGGCAAGAAGGCATATATGCATGCTGAGAATTGTATTATTTGTCACGGTGCTAAGGGAGAGGGGAATGCTGTTACTAAGATGCCTCCCCTTGATGGTAGTAGGTGGGTGACTAGCGATAAGGAGCTTTTGACTAAGATAGCTCTTCATGGACTCATGGGTAAGATAGAGGTGAAGGGAAAGCCATATAATGGTGCTATGGCTGGCTACAATGGCAGGATAGATAATAAGGAAATAGCAGATATACTTACTTATGTTAGAAATTCATGGTCTAATAAGACTGGTGATGCAGTGACAAAGAAGGAGGTAGATGCTATTCTTTTGAAGACAAAAGATCAGAGTAAAAAGGGGCCTTATAAGGCTAAGGAGTTATTAAAAAGTCATCCGCTGAAATAGTCTTTTTTATAAATAGATTCATCTATATATCCTGCCTTGCATATTTTGTGAGGTGGGATTTTTTTTAGGCAGGAGAGGAGGATGAAGGGAAAGGTTGGAGTTGGAGTTGGAGTTGGAGTTGGAGGTGGAGTTGGAGTTGGATATAGGGCTATTAAAAAGAGGGTTAATGTCTCTTGGGTTGTAAGAGACATTAACCCCCAGGTTGATATTTTCTCAGTTATTTTGGCTGAGATTTAAGTTTGATTACTTCTTGGAGCTGAAATCTGTGAATAGATTTTCTAGAGTTTTAACTCCGAATCCGTTGACGTTTATAAGGCCGTCTATTGATTTGTATGGGCGACCTTTCATGAGATACTGAACTTTAGTTTCTCCGACTCCTTTGAGGCTTGAAAGCATGTCTGCTTTTGATCCTTTGTTGATTAGTTTTAATAGTGCTGCTCGTTTAGATGATGACATCTTAGCTGCTAGCTTTTTTGACTTTGCTTGATCGGCTTCAGTTGCTTTCACTTGCCAAGCGCCTTTTGCTTTTTTGGCTGTAGTAGTTTTAGCCGGAGTTGTTTTTTTCTCAGTTTTTGATTTGTCTGATTTAGCCGTTTTTATAGGCTCTGTTTTTTTTGTGGATTTTTTTACTGGCTTGGTAGCACTCTTTTTAGGTGTATCAGTTTTAGATTTGGGTGCTGTTTTTTTTGCTGTGGTAGCTTGCTTTTTGGTTGTTGTGGTTTTTTTAGTAGCTTCTTTTTTTGCCGTTGTGGTTTTTTTAGTAGCTTCTTTTTTAGTGGTTTTAGCTTTTGTTTTAGTGGTTTTAGTAGAAGTTGCTTTTTTCTTTTTACTCGTAGTTGTCTGGGCGGACAAGGGAGTAACCAACGTGCATAGTGCAAATGTAAATAAGGTTAATAATTTCATATCGGTTTCACGCTACTACAAGAAAGCTCACTTTCAAACGATTTATTAATTTTAGGAGGTTTTGGTGTGTATTGTTCTATTTTTTAGATGTTTATGGATCATGTGCATTCAGGAAGTTTTTTGTTGAGGTTATAGCATTTTCACAGTTATTCTGGGTTGATAGTAATTTTAATATATTTGGAAAAAGTAGCAGAGCTGATTTTTTGAAGTGCAAAACAATATATCAAGATTAGCTTCGTTATTCGTCAGTTGCATAATCTACTATGCGCTTTCCTCTTGCCTTACTACTCTAGCTATCTTGTTGTGCTATCAATCCATTCTAACAGTTAAAATGGTATTAGATATAAAGGGAGTTTAGCTGTGTTTAATGAAAATGATGATGTAATGGTGCTTGATGGGATGGAAAAATGTGGTTAGTCTTAGGTATTGTTACTTGGTAGTTGCGAGCTTTTATTTACTTAATTATTATGGATATAGAGTGTATCATAGAGTTGCAGTTAGAAGCTGAATTTGGTGTTCGAATGCCGCTGATGGTTCAGCGGATGGTAGATTCAGAGCTTAATAGAGGAGTATGGAAGGATGGTTATGATTTGGCTGTTAATCCTCCTTTTTCAAGGCAGGAGGAAGGGCAGGAGCTGTTAGATATAGTTCTCTCACATTATCCTGAATTTGTAATAGATCGAGCCCAGTTAAGGGAGCAACTTGAAAGAGAGTTAACACAGAGTAGCTTTGCTAATGTCTGTTGGCTGATCGACTCTAGAGACGGTTCATTCTGTATGACTGATAGTTTGCGGGTAGCTCGTTGGAAGCGCAATGAGATGCTGTGGAGATCTGCTAGAATATCATATGACGGTATCTCGTTAGAGAGTATCCAGAACGATAGATTAAATGTATTTTCATTTAGTTTTGACTCTTATGATACTGATTTACCCTTTGTTCTGGATTGGGATACGGGTGTATTGAAAGAGGGTGAGATTATTGAACTATGAGGCTGAATTGTTAATTACTCGTCTTTGATTTCCATTTCTACGAAGTCATCGCCTTCTGATTTTCTTTTGTAGATGTTATAGGATAGTAGTAGGATGAAACCGATGAAGAAGAAGCTGAGCTCCATGATGACGGGGGAGCTCATCATTCCTCCTATTTTTGCTGCGGTTTCTTGGACGAGGCCAGATGCGTAGTGTGCGGTCATACCGACTGCGGCTAGGAAGAAGAAGAATGCCATCATGATGGAGCATCCTGTGATGAGAGTTTTGACCCATGCTTTTTCCCATTCTGGTGAGGTTTTTGCTATTTTGATTAGCATGGTGATCCAGATGGCGATGAAGGCGAGGACTGAGGCAATTAGTAGGGTGCGATTGCTGGGATCGAATACAGCTGCGTCTATGCTGCGTGAGTAATCAACGAGTGGGCTTTCACCCCATGAGGCATTTTGGCCTAGAGCGATTACTTTTAGGGCGATTACGGCGATTAAGCCTATGAGTAGGATGGCATAGCCTGCGATGAATGTGATGCGGAGCATGTGTGCAAGGTAGCAATGAACGGCTAAATGACAAGTCTAGCTTAGAGGATATTAAGGTCTTGAGGGAAGGTGATTTTTTGGTTTGGTGTGAGATTTTCTACGAGGTGTGTGTGGATGTTTATGAGTTCTAGTGCTGAGACTTCGTCTGTGACGAGTGCTGCTGTCTGGCTAATGTGTTTGTATGCTTTTATGAGGAGTTCAGCTTTGAATATCTGAGGGGTTTGCATTCCCCAGAGGTTTTCACGGGAGATGGATTCTGTGACCATTCCTTGTGAGTTTGAGCGTTTTACGGTGTCTGTAATTTTGGTTGCGGATGCTGCTGCTCCGTGTTTTCTGGCTGCTTCTAGTGTGCGTGAGATTTGCTCTTGGCTGATGAATGGGCGAGCGCCGTCGTGCACGGCTATGAATGAGGCATTTGGTGATACGGCTGCGATGCCATTTGAGACGGAGTCGTGTCTGTTTGCTCCGCCTGCTGTGAGTTTTAGTTTATCTGCAGTGAGAGCTATTTTTTTATAGCGTTCTGGGGTGGATACGAGGATGACTTCGGAGACGTCTGGGGACTGTAGGAAGGCGTTTACTGTGTGAGATAGAACTGGTTTGCCGTGGATGTGGGCCATGAGTTTGTCAAAGCCCATGCGCCGGCTGTTTCCTGCGGCTACGATGATGACGGAGAGCATTTTTTAATTATTGATTTCTATTAGTCTGACTCCTTGGATGGGTAGTGCGATGGTGTTGGTAGTGATTTTTTCACGGTGAATGATGTCGAATGCGTTTATGTTTGTGTTCTTGTGTTTGTTGATTTTTATTTTTATTTGTGTGGGTTTATTTGAGACGTTTACGAGTAGCAGGTAGTGTTTGCCGTTGAGTGTGGCTTGGCGCTGGATGATTCCGAATGAGTTTTGGGCATTGATGTGTGTTGCTGCGATGTGGAGATTAGATTTGATGGGTTTTAGAATTGGTTCTAGTTGTGATGATAGGGATTTAGCGTCTGAGTAGTTAAATGCTGTGACGTTATCTAGGAATTGAGTTAATGATCTGGGGTGGGGTGTTCCGTAAGGGTCACGTTGTGGTTTGATGGTTCCAAATCTTATGATTTTGATTCCTTTTTGGTGTGCTTTTTTTAGTGCGATGAGTGCTTTTTTGCTGATGAATTCTATATCTGGAAGGATGATGATTTTGCAGTGTTTGTTGATTTTTCCAAGTGAGAGTGTGTTTTCTGTTAGGAACCCTACGGGGAAGCTATGAAAGCATGTTCCTTCATAGGTTCTGTGGAGGGCATCAATGTGTGATCTGTTGTGGATGTATGATGGCTTGGATACTAGTATTTGCAGTGGTTTTTCTTTTACGGTGGCGAGGGCTTCAACTTGTTTTGAGAATGTGTTTAGTCGGAGCATGGTGTGGAAGTATTCTGCTGCTATGAGTGGCTGTGTGGAGATGCTTCCGTAGAACCAGATGTTGAAGTTTTTTGAGAATGGGTGTGGGCCGAATCGCTTGTGCCAGTACCAGACCATGTTTCCAACCATTCCGTGCATGTGGGCAAGCCAGAGTGAGGAGCTGGCGTGTTTTTGGCTGATGTCTGGGATGCGAATGGGGTTAATAGAGAATGCGTGGTATTCAAAGTCTACGATGGGTCTATGAGGAGCGAGTGATGTGAGGTAGTCATAGAGGAATGACTGGCCAAGCCAGTGGAAGCTGTAGTGCGAGTTATCGTAGTGTAATATTTTGTTAGGGTTTTTTCCTTTGTTTCCGGCTGCCATTCTTTTTTCGGTAACGGGTAGTGGTCTGGTGTCTAGCCCGTGCATGGTGGCCATGGGGGTGAGCATTTCTCGATCGATTCCGTCTGTTGTGGCGTTGTCTAGTGGTCCTAGGCTATTATTGTCTTGTCCTTTGAGGTGGATGATAGCGTTTGGTAGGTGTTTTTTTATGTGGCGCTGTATGAGCTCGAAGAAGTTAGTGACTCTGGTGTTATGGAATGTGATTCTGTCATATTTTTGTCCGGGGAGGCATTTGTCTGCCTTAGAGTTTGACGGGAGTGGGATGTCTGAAAATTTTGTGAATTTTGTTCCCCAGAGTGTGTTTAGGGTATTGATGTTAGAGTGTTTTTTTTCTAGCCATTGGTGGTATTTTTTCAGTGTATGTTTACTCCACATTTTCATGCTGAAGAATGGTTCATTGGCAAGATCCCAGCTGGCAATGGCTTTTATAGCGTTGGTTTTTTTTAGGATAGGCATGAGCTGGTCCATGACTTTTCCAATGATTTCGTCAAGGCCGGGGTGGTCGATGTCTATGGCTACTCCGTTTGCGTGGTATTTGGTGATTTCTGGCCATGATTTTTCAAGTGTTTCTTTGTCTCCGGAGTATCCTAGTAGGATGTCTACTAGGAATCCTTTTTTGTGATTTTTTAATATATTTTGAGCTAGGGCGTTGATTTTTTTAGTGTTTATTGATCCGTCTTTTTGGATGAGTGCTGGCAGGTTGATTCCTTTTCCTACGAGTGAGACGTCTAATTGGTGCATTTTTGTTAGAAATGTGTTTAGGTATTCTGTGTGAGGTTGTTTCCATTCAGTGGAATCGGAATTGTATTTTGAGGTGTTAGAGAGGAGCATGTTGAAGCCGCTGAGGAAGACTGGGTCGTCCTTGTATCTGAAGAAGCCGTTTTCGTATTTTACTTTATTCCATTGTATTTTTTTAGGAGTGGGCCATTTTTTGTTAGATGAGATACGGTTGAGGGCTTGATCAAGGATCTGTATGGAGCTGGTTAGTTGGTGGTTAATGTGGAATCTGTATCGGTTCCATTTTTCAGCTTTACTTAGTTTGATGTTTTTGAAGTATTCACTTTCTCCGAGTGCGTGGGCTGTGAATTCTGGGTGTTGGAGTTCCCATTTGATGTATTGTGAGAAGAAGCGTGCTACTTCGATGTCTATGGTTACTGATTTGTGGAGGAAGTTTTTTGTTTTTGGTAGTGTTTTGGTGACTGCTTCGATTTTGGTGTTGAGTTGTTCTAATTTGGATTCAAATTGTTGTTTTTCTGTTGGTGAGATTTGTCCTTTGACTGTGATGAGAGTGAGAAAGCATTTAATTATGATGATGTATAAGTATTTCATAGGTTTGATATTATGCTTAGGTATTTGATTATTTCATTGCTTGTATGGATATTTCGATACTTTTACTGGTGGGGGTGTTTGATATGTCAGCGGTGCTATCGATAGGGACTAGTGAGTTTGCTTCTGGGAAGTATGCTGCCGCTGAGCCTGCTGGCATGTCGTATGGGATGGCTTTAAAGCCTTCTGCGTGGCGCAACTCGTCTTTCCAGTAGCTGGTGATGCGTAGTTCTTGAAGTGGCTTGATGCCGCGTTCTTTCATGTCATCAGGGTTGAGAAAAACGATCATGCGGTTGTTGCTGATGCCGCGGTAGCGGTCGTCTAATCCGTAGATGGTAGTGTTGTATTGATCATGGCTACGGAGTGTTTGGAGAGTGAGTCTACCTGTGGCGACAGTGAACTGGCTGAGTGGGTTAGCATTAAAGTTTGCTTTTTTGTTAGGTGTGTTCCAGATGCGGTTTTTTGGAGGATTAGGGAGGTAGAAACCGCCGGGGTTTCTGACGCGTATGTTATAGTCTTCAAATCCTGGGACTACGGCGGCTATGTGATTTCTGATGCGGTCGTAGTCTTCAGTCATCCAGCGCCATTTTACTGTGTGAGAGTCACCGACAGTGGCTTCAGCGATACGAGCGACGATCATAGGCTCTGATAGCATGAGTTTGGAGTTTGGCGTGAGGCTGCCTTTTGAGCTGTGGACGACTCCCATGGAGTTTTCGCAGGTGATGAATTGATCACCATTTTCTTGGGAGTCACGGTCTGAGCGTCCGAGGCAGGGTAGGATGAGTCCTGTCTTGCCTGTGACGAGGTGTGAGCGGTTGAGTTTGGTGGCGATGTGGCAGGTGAGGTTGGTTTTTCTAAGTGCTTCTTCTGTGTAGTGAGTGTCTGGTGCGGCTTGGAGGAAATTACCACCGAGTGCGATGAAGACTTTGAGCTTGTCTTGGTGCATGGCGTGGATGGCTTCTACGACATCGTATCCGTGTTTTCTTGGTGAGGTGAATTTAAAGTGGCTTTCGAGGGCGAGGTGGAACCATTCTGGTAGTTTTTCGAAGATTCCCATGGTGCGGTCTCCTTGGACATTTGAGTGGCCACGTACTGGGCAGAGGCCAGCTCCTGGACGGCCGATGGCTCCGATGAGGAGGTGGACGTTTACAATTTCGCGGATGATATCTACTGCATTTTTTTGCTGGGTGATTCCCATGGCCCAGCAGGTGATGAGTTTTTTGTCTTTGTCTAGGACGGTGTCTGTTAGAGTTTCGATATCAAGGCGGGTGAGGCCAGAGTCATTGAGGATACGTTCCCATGATGTGGTGCTGACGGCTGACTTGTAGTCTGAGAATCCTTCTGTGTGCTGAGTTATAAAGTCTTTGTCAATGATGGAGCCTGGATGATTTTCTTCGCGGGCGAAGATGGATTTGGCTATGCCTCTGAAGATAGCCATGTCTCCGTTGATTTTTACTTGGAGGTATTGTGATGCTAGGGGAGTGGCACGATTTAACATGCCGGAGATTTTTTGAGGGTGAGCGAAGGCAAGGAGACCAGCTTCTATGAGTGGGTTGATGGCTACGATTTTCCCGCCATTTTCTACGCATTTTTCTAGTGATGCGAGCATTCTGGGGTGGTTAGTGCCTGGGTTTTGGCCAGCGATGATGATGGTGTCTGCCTCGTGAAGGTCATCAAGCGAGACTGTGCCTTTACCAATTCCGATGGATGCTCCGAGTCCTGCGCCGCTGGATTCGTGGCACATGTTAGAGCAGTCAGGGAGATTATTAGTTCCGTAGAGGCGGGCGAAGAGCTGGTATAGGAAAGCGGCTTCGTTACTGGCTCTTCCTGAGGTGTAGAAGGCTGCTTTGTCTGGGTGGTCTAGGGCGTTTAGTTCATTTGCGATGAGGGTGAAGGCGTCTTCCCATGAGATGGGCTGGTAGTGGGTTTCTCCTTCTGATGAGCGCAGAATCATGGGTGCGGTAAGGCGACCTTGTTGGTCATGCCAGTAGTCACTTTGTTGTTGTAGTTGGTCGATGGAGTGAGTTCTGAAGAAGCGGTCGTCAATGATTTCTGAGGTTGCTTCTGATGCGACTGATTTGGCACCGTTTTCGCAGAACTCTGAGGTTGCACGGTGGTCATCAGGGTCTGGCCATGCGCAACTTGGGCAGTCGAAGCCGTCGGTTTGATTAAGCTTTAGTAGTGCTTTGGTTCCTCTGATGGGGCCGGCTGTGTTGAGGATTTGTTTTAGAGATGAAACGACAGCGGGGCTTCCTGCGGCCCATTTTTTTGCTTTGCTGATTTTTATCGGTTTGTCCTCATTCTGCATGTTTTCTAGGATGCACTGGGATGAGGTTTCTGTGAAGAGAAATTTTTGGGTTGTAGGCTATGGTGGAGGTGGTTTGTTCTTGTTTATTGTTTATTGGTTATGAAGCCGAAACGCTTTAGTGTGGTGTAGCTTTCTTTATCGATAGTGGAACTGAAGACTCGGCCGTCGAATAATATTGTGATTTTGGCTTCATCGCAGACGAGGTGAACAGGGTAGGGTTTGGGGAATAGCTTCTGAGAGGCTCTGATAGCGAGAATGGTATTAGCGGGGTATCGATCGCAAACTGTATTTATTTGTGAGATATCGCCATCATATCGATTTAATATGAAGTTAGCAAACTCTGGATTTTTTAGTTTTTTATGACTTACGATTAAATAGTTGGTCAGTTATGCTACGTAATTGATGTTGTTAGGCGTTTAACTATTAATGATGACTCTGTCTAGATCTATTCGATACCTTGTATTACTTTGAAGTTATCAAAATATGCGTATACGTTAGCGTATCCTTTACCATTTTTTGCTTTAGGAGCCCATTCTGGCATGTGGCCTCCATGGAATGTACTGAATGAGAATCTGCTGATTAGTGTAGCTGGGCCATCAACTGATCGGAACTTTATATTTTTGGCTGAGATGACTCTTTTTCCATCAATGGCCACATAAACGTAGCCATTTTTCTTCTTAGGGTCGTTCAATTTTATTTTGTAAGTTACAGTATGCCAGACATTTTTTTTGAATCTTATAGAACCGTATTTTTCTACTCCGTATTTGAGTTTTGGGTTTTGGTCGTAGATGTAATAGCCTAGCTTTCCTCTGGTTTTAAACATCATTCTTGCGCTCCACCCATCTTTTCTTCTTTTTTTTCCACCTCCGATAGCATTTTGAGGAGCTAAACCATGCAATTTACCTCCTTTAACCCACTGGAAATCTTTATCGAATTTAACATCGAATGTTAGTGTTGCTTCTGTAACTCCTTTGCTGAGGGGGTATGTTCCTCCTACTCTGTGGCTTCCTCTATGGTAACCTTCATAGGTTACTTTAATAGCATCTGAACCATCAGGTCCTGCGTTTTTAGCTAGTGTGATGTGTTTTCTTTTTAGGTAGGGCTTGGCAGGGCCGTTGAAGTTCTGTTCGTATAAGACTTCATTAGCATATAGAGAGGAGGCTGTGATCATTAATAACGTGAAGAAGATGAGTTGTTTCATAGTATTTTTTAAGCTACTAAGATTTTTAAGTGAATGCAAGGAATAGCTTTAGTGGTGATGTAGTTGAAGGTGATGTGTTGGTGTGTTGGTGTGTTGATGTGCTGATGTGTTGATGTGTTGGTGTGTTGGTGTGTTGGTGTGTTGGTGTGTTGGTGTGTTGATGTGTTGATGTGTTGGTGTGTTGATGTGTTGATGTGTTGATGTGCTGATGTGTTGATGTGTTGATGTGCTGATGTGTTGATGTGCTGATGTGCTGATGTGTTGGTGTGTTGATGTGGCGTTTAGAGCGATGTTTTCTTGATTTGTTATTTGTAGGCTTGAATATGTTAGCGAATGGCTTAGCGCCGTATTTGATTAGGTGTAAATGATAGGATCTTAGTTTTTTGAGAGTTTTTGATGTCTAGTTGTTATTTTTCTGGCGGCTTGCATTGAGGTTTTGGGGTTGATAGTTTATTTTAATGATTTTGATGAGAGTATTTTTTATTTTTGGGTGGCTGTCTGGCTTGGTTAGAGTTTTTGCTATTGAGGTGGCAGGGACTGAGAGCTTGGATGATTATTTAGGTAGTTCTACGGCATTGTATGAGAAGTTTAGGAAAGAGGTTAGGAATGAGAGATTAAGGGGAGCTTGGGTGGGAGATTCGTTTGTGTATCGCTGGGATGAGGGAGGCAAGAGGGTTTATTATTCTGTGAATGTGAAGGGGGTGAAGGAGTTAGCGTTTGATCATGAGGTTATGGCGCGGTTGATTTCTGAGATTACGGGTAATGAGGTGAAGGCTGATAGGTTGCCTATTCGTAGGATGAGGGGAAAAGATGGTGGGTTACAAATCTGGGTTTCTAAGAAGTGGTATGCATGGGATGAGGGTGGGGGGAAGCTGGTCAGGGTGAAGCGAAAAGTGAGGGGTGGCGAGGGTGGCGAGGTAGTGTCTCCTGATGGGAAGTGGAGTGTTAGATTGTTAGGTGCAGGTGTTTTTCTGCGTGCTGTGGGTGATGATGGTGGAGGAGAGAGGGTATTATTTCAGGGTGATGCTGCTGAGTTTGTTTTTGGTGGTGTGACATGGTCTCCTGATTCTAAGAAGTTTATAGTGGGACGCAGGGCAGTGGTGGAGGGGCGGAAGGTGAGCTTTGTGGAGTCATCTCCTGAGGGGCAGTTGCAGCCTAAGTTGCATGAGTTTTCTTACGATAAGCCGGGTGATAAGATTTCTGTGACGGTTCCATGGGTTTATTTTGTGGATGGAGGCGAGGTATTTGCTCCTGATATGGAGTTGTTAGAGAATCCGTATCAGATTAGGCGTTTTGGCTGGCGAGATGATGATAGGTTTACTTATGAGTTTATTGAGCGAGGGTTTGGAAAGCATCATGTTATTTTAGGGGATGTTGTGGCTAGGAAGCACGTTGTGCTTATCCGTGAGGATAGTGAGACGTATGTGCATGCTTATGGTGGTTATAGGTATGATGTTTCTGGAGGGAAGGAGATTATCTGGAGTTCAGAGCGAGATGGGTGGAGGCATTTGTATTTGTATGATGGGGTGACGGGGAGAGTGAAGAACCAGATTACTAAGGGGGAGATGACGTTGCATGAGGTGGTGCATGTGGATGAGGTTAGGCGGCGTATTTTGTTTAGTGCTGGTGGTGAGGTGAGGGGGCGTGATCCATACTATAAGCATTATTACTGGGTGAACTTCGATGGTGGTGGGTTGGTTAGGGTTACGCGTGGGCAGGATAATCATGAATTATTGTTTTCTGATGATTATCGTTATGCTGTGGATACTGTTTGTGGTGTTAATAGGGCGCCGGGTTATAGGGTGATAGATGTTGATACTGGTGAGGTGATGGTTGAGTTAGGAGATTGTGACTTGGGGAGGATACGGGATATGGGTTGGCAGATGCCTGAGCCATTTATGGCGAAAGATCGTGATGGTAGGTTTGAAGTATGGGGGGCTATTTATCGTCCAGTTGGTTTTGATCCGAAGAAGAAGTATCCGGTGATAGAGTATATTTATGCGGGTCCCCATGATTTTCATGTTCCTAAGGTGTTACGTTTTTGGAATAGGGGAATTCATGAGTTGACGATGCGGGGTTTTTTGGTGGTGAGGATAGATGGTAAAGGTACGAATAAGCGGTGTAGGGAGTTTAGTCATTTTTGTTATAAGAATATTGTGGATGCGGGTTTTCCGGATCGGATAAAGTGGATACGAGAGGCTGGTAAGAGGTATCCTGAGATGGATTTATCACGTGTGGGTATATTTGGTGGGTCTGCTGGTGGGCAGAATTCTACTGGTGCGTTATTGCATCATGGGGATTTTTATAAGGCGGCTTTTTCAGATTGTGGTTGTCATGATAATAGGATGGATAAGATATGGTGGAATGAGCAGTGGATGGATTGGCCAGTGGGGCCGCATTATGCGGAGCAGTCGAATGTGACGAATGCGGGTAAACTGCAGGGGAAGTTATTTTTGACTGTGGGTGAGCTGGATAGGAATGTGGATCCGGCATCGACGATGCAGTTGGTGGATGCTCTGGTAAAGGCTGGGAAAGATTTCGATTTTTTGGTGATGCCTGGGATGGGGCATGGGTGTGCGGAGTCTGGTTATGGGAGATGGAGGAGGGCGAGGTTTTTTAGTGAGCATTTGGTGGAGGGAGGGAGAAAGAAGGTTATTAGTGGTGAAGCCGAAACGCTTTAATATTGTGATTTCGGCTTCACAGCGTAAAGTTTAGTTTTTTATAGATTATTCCGTTGTCTCTCTTGTTCGACCCAGCAATTCACTAGACGTTCTGCACTCCAACCGACGATATCGGACACTTGGCCATCTCCAACTTCAACGATTCGATCTTTCCCTTCGACGGTTTTAATGACGTCTACAGAATAAAAATTACTTTCTATTTTCCCTGAGATATTTCTCACGATATCGGGTATAAATCCATTGGGATCGGATGCATAAGGTTTACCATTAATAACAAAATACCTAAGTTCTGAATCATCTATAAAGTTTTCTACTTCTCTGATGCAAAATCCACCTTCAATTTCCCCTCTGAATTTATTCATGTCGCTGACTAGTTCATCTACCCCTTCAGAAGAAGAAATGATTGCTCCTGAATTTGTTTTCAATGATTTAACGTAGTCTTTGATGAAGTATGACTCCCATGATAATTCATCTAAAGTTTGTTTCAGATTTTCATTTTTATCTAAAACTATGGTTTTAGGTGTGTATTCTGAAATAAGTTCCAGCCAATTGGGCAAGTGGTGGCATGATAAATATGTCTTCAAATCGGTGAAAGGTATCGCTCCGACCTGTAGCAGTGCCTTTGTGTATAGTTCATAATCCGGTTGATTCATCATCCAACCGCGAAATACGATTGTGTCTCCTTTGAATATGTCACCCCATATAGCTTTTTTACCAATCTGAGCATTTTCGATCGAAAAAAGGCCCGTATTAAATCCAGCTTCCTTAAATGCCTGGATCTGAAGAGAGAATGATTCATCTGCTATCTTGTAATCAAGAACGTCGCTTGGAAAAAGAAATGTCATTAGTCTGGATTAATTAGTTTGTGGTTAGTTAGCAAAGTTTTATTTATCCTTATTCTTGTGTCTTGCATTGACGGTGGTTGTTTGTGATTGTTGATCTGTTAGTGGTTATTGGTTGTGAAGCCGAAATGTTTTAGTATGGTGGTGTCTTCTTTGTCGACTGTGGAACCGAAGACTCTGCCGTCGTTTAATATTGTGATTTCGGCTTCATCGCAGTCAAGGTGAACAGGGTAGGGTTTAGGGAATTGCTGCTGAGAGGATCTGACAGCGAGAATGATTTTAGCGGAGTAGCGATCGCAAACTATACTTATGCGTGACATATCGCCTTCATATCGATTCAATATGAAGTCAGCATACTCTGGCTCTTCCGTTGTACTACCTATTTTTGAAAGCTTCTGAATTATGATGTCATGAGCTGTTGAAAAGTCTTCATCAGAGCCCAGAGGGGGGAGCTCCAACTCGCATTCCTGATGAAGTAATTGACAGCTCTTTCTTAAATCCTTTTTTGCCTTACGATCAAAAAGCTGGTCGGTTATTTTACGTATGGTTTTCATTTGATGTGTAGGAGTCGGTTCTGGTATAGAAAGAGGATCTGTGTGTGTGCTTTTTTACTATTGATCTTTTGAAGAAGGGTTGGGTGGCTCTTTGTGGATTTAATTCTTTGTTGTTCTCGTTGGCATTTAGCTTACTCTTTTATGATAGGGCTCGACTGAGGGATATGACGAGCAGGTATCCACCTGAGATGAAACATATAGGAAATATTGTTTTGTAGAAATTTGTCAGCTCGGTCTTTTTATTGATCAAAGATTTCATATTGAGTAGGCCGTAGCAGCCGATTATTAGCTGACATAAGCCTCCAGCCATTCCTAGGTATAGAAATGTGAGCGTTAAGCTGTTGTGTTCATAGTATCTCGTAATTATGCCAGCAACGAGCAACAAGATGATGCATAGAATTAGTAAGGTTTTCTTCATGTGCATCATGTTAGTTGTGTTTGTTCCCTATAGCGAGATAGATCTTTAGGGGGATAAGGACTAATACGATACGTGTTCTTTATAACTGTGTTCTCTTAAATCAGGCCCATCGCAGAGCTTAACTATTTGTAAAGATTCGACGTCGAGGATCCATGTGGCATTTTGATCTGACTAGGGTCAACTAGTATTCGAATGCTTGTTGAAGATTCTAATCGCATATCATGGATATTAGTGCCTGCTATATATTCTCGGCTGACTGCAGTTTCAATACAGAGTAACTTTATGCCTTGTTCTCCACATACTACCCAATTTTGATTTGGTGAAATGACTCCAGATGTTGGGTCGCCATAGTGCTGGCTAAGCATGCGCTTCTCACCATTTATCTTGTTGATGAGAAACGTAGTTTCATATTCACAAATTAGACGGTAATGAGATGATTCATCTATAGTTTTTGCCATATAATCTGGGGGGTATAGGTGACTTTGCTATTAGATGTATTTTAGGTTCAGGGTTCTTGCTGTTTATGTTTTTATCGTTCTTCACTTGGTACTGGACTGACTTTCTTTTTGAATTTCTCTCCATCCCATGTAGCTGCAATGATGTTGACCTTTTTCTTGTTTATTAAGGCGGGCTCCATCCATGTGGAGAGATCATAGGTTAGGGTGCCATTCTTGTCGATGCTGGTGGTCACATTACTGATGTATTTTTGCGGTTCCGCGACTTTGTCTGATTTTGCATAGAAGTCATTGATTGAGACTACGGGAAGAAACTGTTTTTTGGAAACCGTTCTGCTGGCTGAATCGTATAGCCATGTCTCCATTGAGGAGGCTCTTTCGTTGATGGTGTGGCAAACTACGACGGCATTCGCTCCGATTGAATAGGAATGCATACTAATCTGTGCGCTTGGCTGCTTAGCTTCGATGGAGAGATGATTTTCTCCGCCTAGAATGACCTTCCAGTTTGGTGATTCTAGTTTATGTGTTAGCATTTTTAGTTCCTCGTGGGTGATGCCGTCTGAGGTAAACTCGAAGGCTTTTACTGGGATGACTTTTAGGATTGATCTTATTGAAACTGAGGGAACTTTATCATTGTTACTTGTGAGTGGGTAGATTTTTGCTTGGTTTTGTGGGCTTGGTTTGTGGGCTGTTCCAGTTGAGTCTTTTGGCTTGCATGATGAGATGTATAATGAGGCAGTGAGACAGAGACAATAGGTTGTTTGATTTTTCATAATATACGGTTAAATTTTAGGGTTTCTTATAAGGGAGGTATACAGGTTAGGATGGTTCAGTCTTACATTGACCCTAAATTTAATAGTATTTTATTTCTCATTATTTTTGGGTTAGTTTTTTGATCATGGAGTGAATGGTGATGGGTGGATAGTTAGGGTTATTTAGTGTTTTTTTTGAAATGTAGCTTGGTGACTTTGGTTGCTGGAGATTGGTAGCTTTAAAGTATTTTTTTTACATATGATTAGGAAATAATCATTGATGACGATGGACCAGTTTCCAGATGGCGTAGCGTTTGGTTCATTGAGAGACCAAGTTGTTGAAAAACTTTCTAATCTGGAACCTGGGCTTGTTGGGAAGTTAACCGCTTCCGCAGTTCCGTTTTCGAAAAGAACTAATTTTGAGTCTAGGGTGTTTTCTGGGTTGTTCGCATTGCTTGTGAATCCATTAGGTAGGCTGCGGCATACCCAAGTGCCTTCGAGATTCTTCTTGTTAGGTCGTTCTTGAACTGGTCCAGTAGAATATTGGAAATATGTTAAGAAACCAAAACTGAGGATGGGTAAAAGAGCTATTCCTGCGCAGCCAAATTGATGATTATTTATCTTTTTACGGCGTGCCAAGAGGATGATGATATAGAGGATTTTAACGATGCATATGGCTAGTATAACAACGCAGATTATTTCAAAGATAAGTCCGTCGAAGGCTAGTGTCATTTTAATAGTGAAGTTTGTTTGGGATGGTATTTATGGGTGGCGTTTTAGTGGGGGATTTAGAGTTTAGAATTTAGAATTTAGAGTTTAGAATTTAGAATTTAGGGTGGGTGGTTAGTTTTTTTTGGTGATGGCATTTAGGGCTTGGGTTATGATGTTTTTTTGTGGGGTGGTGGATGTGATGTTTATGGGGGTGAGCCATTGCTCTTTGTTGAACCAGGTTCGCTGCCTTTTGGCGTATTGGCAGGTGGCGAAGTAGATGAGCTCTTGGCAGCGGTCTTGGGTTATTTCGTTGTTGAGGTGGGATAGGATGTCTCGGATGCCGATGGCTTTTTCGCAGGTTTTAGAGAGGTTCTTGTGTGAGGCTACTTCTGGGATGGCGCCTGATTTGATGATTTGTTCGGTGCGGGTTTTGATGCGCTGCCGGAGTTCTTCTCGTTCCCAGTCTAGGAGGATGCCGCGGAGGTGTTTTTCTGTTTGTGTGTTGCTGTTTGCCCAGTCGGTTTTGAGTTTTGACATGGGTTGTTCTGCGAGGATGCAGATTTCTAGGGCGCGGGTGACGTAGCGGCGGTTTTTTAGGTTGGTCTGGGTTGCTCCTTGTGGGTCTAGTTGTTGGAGTTGTGCGATGAGTTGTTGATCGGTTAGTTTATCTAGTTTTGTTCTGAGTGTTTTATCGCCTGGTGGGAGTGGTGATGGGCCGTGGGTGAGGAACTTTAGGTACATGCCTGATCCGCCGACGATGATGGGGGTTTTGTTTCTGGATTGGATGTCGGTTATGACGGGTTTGGCGAGTTTGAGGTATTGTTGTGCGTCGAATTCTTCTGTGGGGTTGAGTATGCCGAATAGGTGGTGTGGTGCTTGTGCTTGTTCTTGTGGTGAGGGTGCGGCGGTGATGGTGTCTAGTCCGCGGTAGACTTGGTATGCGTCTGCGTTTACGATTTCGCCATTGAGTTGATTAGCGAGGGCTATGGATATGGCGGTTTTTCCTGTGGCTGTGGATCCGCAGATGTAGATGGGGTTTAGGTTTGTGGTTGTGTTGGTTGTTGTGGGGTTGTTTGGCACGGCGTGAGGTTAGTGATTAGGGTGTTGGTTTTCTAGGAAAAAACGTGAGAAGTTTTTGGTGATTTGTTTGTTTAGTTCTTGTGTGGATAGGTTGAGCTGGGTGGCGATTTGTGTTGAGATGGCTATGAGGTTAGCTGGGTGGTTGATGGGTGTGTTTTGGTGGCTGTTGAGTGGGTGTGTGATGAGTTCTTTGGGTGGTAGTAGGTTTGGTGCGTCTGATTCGATGAGGATTCTGTTTATGGGGATGTGAGGGATGTTGTGGAGTTTGTTTTTGTTCAGAGTGTTGGCTGCGAGGGAGAAGTAGGCGCCTGCTTTGGTGAGTTCTGGGATGATGTCTGGTGGGCCGTTGTAGGCGTGGAGGAGGAATCCTCGTTTTGGGAGGTCTGGGTGTGGTTGGGTTGAGGATGCTTTTCTGGCTCTGAGGATATCGAGGAGCGATCCCCAGGCTTTGACGATGTGGATGGATAGGGGGTAATTTTTTTGGGTGGCGAGGTTTAGCTGGTAGAGGAAGGTTTGTTCTTGGGTGTTGGTGTCTAGGTTATGGATGCTGCGGTCTAGTCCGCATTCGCCAATGCAGGGTGTTTTTTCTTGTTTGAGTTGGTTGATGAGTAGTTTTTTCCAGTTGTTGTTGTCCGGGGTGTTCCAAGGGTGGAATCCGTAGGATGGTATGATGAGGTCTGGGTGGGTGCGTGCGAGTTCTTTTACGCGGGGCCAGTCATGAGGTGATGTTCCGTTGACGACGCATTTTTGGATACCGGCGGTGCGCATGTCTTGGATGATGTTGTTGATGTTTTGGAATTTGGGGTCTTGGAGGTGGAGGTGGGCGTCTTGCATTTTATGTGGTTTGTGAGTTGTGGTGTGGTGGATACAGAAAAAGGGACGTAGAAATGAATCTACGTCCCTTTAAGGTTAAATATGATTGTTAATGGGTCAAATAATTATGACTTATAACGAAGACGCTTTTTATGGCGGTTAGCCTTTTGGCGTTTTTTGCGCTTATGCTTGTTGATTTTAGTTTTGCGCTTTTTCTTTAAGTTTCCCATGATGGTTTGCTTGCTTTATTACTGTTTCTTGTTAGATTGTTTGATTTTAGTAGACGAGTTTATTGAGTGGGTACTCAATGATTCCTTCTGCGCCTAGTTCCTTTAGTGTAGGGATGATTTGGCGTGCGATGGATTCCTCAATCACTGTCTCAACTGCTACCCAGCCTTCTTCAGCGAGCTGAGAAATAGTGGGTCTGCGGAGGGAAGGTAGTGATTCTAGGACTTTTGGCAAGGAATTTTCTGGTAAGTTCATTTTTAGGCCTACTTTGTCACGTGCTTCTAGTGCTGCTTTGAGCATTAGGACGATGTTTGCCATTTTGTTTTTCTTGAATTCGTCTTCTTGAGCATCTGGGCTTGCGAAGAAGTGTGGGAATGAGGTGAGGAGGGTGTCTACGATGCGGAGTTTGTTGGCTCTGATGGAGTTGCCTGTTTCTGTGACGTCTACGATGGCGTCTACAAGGTCAGGGACTTTGACTTCTGTGGCACCCCAGGAGAATTCGACTTCTGCGTTTACTCCGTGCTTTTCAAGGTATCTTTCTGTTATTCCTACACCTTCTGTGGCTATTCTTTTGCCTTCGAGGTCTTTGACTGACTGGATGGGTGAGTCTTGAGGGACGACGAGGACCCATTTGGTGGGTCGGGTGGTGGCTCTGGAGTAGGGTAGCTCAGCGAGGTCTAAGAGGTTGGCGCGGTTTTCGTATGCCCAGTCTAGTCCTGTGATTCCGCAGTCGATGAATCCGGAGTCGATGTATCTGGCTATTTCTTGAGCTCTGATGAGGTAGATGTCTAGCTCTGAGTCGTTGGATGCAGGACGGAGTCCGCGATCTGATAGGTAGACATTGTAACCGGCTTTCTCTAGGAGAGCGATGGTTGGAGCTTGGAGTGAGCCTTTAGGTAGTGCTATTTTAAGTTTGTTAGCCATGTTTGGATTGCTAAGGTTGCTTGTGCTTTAAGTTGGAAATAGGGTTGGCTTATGGGGTTAGAAGTATGGTTTATCAAGGTAATTATGTATGATTTGGCATTTTTTGTTTTGAATAGGCATTGCTTAGGTGAGATTTTCTGTTAAACGATGCTGGTTGACATGTATTGATTGTTGAATTTTAACCATATTTTAGAGCGATGTTTGTAGATAATATAAGAGTTTATTGTAAGGCGGGGGACGGCGGAAACGGTGTGGTTCATTTCCGCAGGGAGAAGTTTAGGCCGAAGGGTGGTCCTGATGGTGGAGATGGAGGAAATGGTGGGGATATTGTGATACAGGTTAGTCCTCATACGGATAATTTGAAGGAGTTTTTTTATGATCCTAAGTTGGTGGCGAAGAGTGGAGCTCATGGTGCTGGTGCGAGGAAGCATGGGAAGAGTGGTAAGACTAGGGTGGCTAAGGTGCCTCCTGGAACGGTTATTTATAGGAGTCCTGCGCTGACGATTAAGGATGCTGTGGAGATGGAGCGGGGTGAGGGGATTGATCTGGATCCTATTGCGGATTTGACTAAATATGGTGAGGAGTTTTTGCTGTGTAGTGGAGGCAAGGGGGGGAAGGGAAATTTCCATTATAAGTCTTCTGTGAATCGTTCTCCGGAGGAGCATACGTTAGGGACTGAGGGGGATGAGGGGGTTTATTATTTTGAGTTACGAAGGATAGCTGATGCTGGGATGGTTGGTTTTCCGAATGCTGGGAAGTCTACTTTGGTGAGTAAGTTGTCTGCTGCTGAGCCGAAGATTGGTTCTTATCCGTTTACGACGCTGAAGCCGATGGTTGGTGTGGTTGAGTTTCCGGGATTTAGGCGTTGTACTGTGGCTGATATACCGGGCTTGATAGAGGGGGCGCATCAGAATAGGGGGCTAGGTCATGAGTTTTTGCGTCATATAACGCGCTGTCATGTGTTGCTTTTTGTGATTGATATGGCTGGGGTTGATGGACGTGATCCGATTGAGGATTTGGAGATTTTGCGGACTGAGATTAGTATGTATGATGAGGATTTAGCGAAGTTTGAGTGGATCATTGTTGCTAATAAGATGGATGTGGATGGGGCTGCTGAGAATTTGGAGATTTTCAAGAAGCGTTTTCCTAAGCAGCGCATTATTCCTATATCTGCAGCTAATGAGGATAACTTGGATGAGCTGAGGCAGTATTTGGAGGAGACTGTATCTTATAGGCCGAAGGATGATGAGCAGGGGTAGTTAGAGGGGCGGGGGCTTAGTTTTTTGATAGGATTTTTTAGGTGGTGCATTTTGCTGTTGCTAAATGTGGTTATGTGCATTTTGCTTATGATATGTTGAATGTTGTTTATGATTTGCCGTTCCCTGATGGGAAGCTTTATGAGGAGTTAGAAGAGCTGATCAAGGAGGATCAGATGCTGACTATTTGGAACAAGATAGAGGGGTATAGGCCATTGGCTGAGTGGCCAGCAGGTGAGCCAAGGAGGATGGCTGCTTTGATAGCTAGCAGGCTGGGTGATAGGAGATTATCAGTAGTATTGGATTATTTGAATTATAGGACGCATCGTAATCATCCGAAGTTTGCTTTGTATTATCACTATAGTAGATTAGTTATGGCAACTCAGCCGGTTGTTATAAAGGCGATTGATGTGATTTTAGGGCAGTCACGGAGTGAGATGGAGCCTGAGTTGCTGGCTGATTATTTGGTTTATAAGGCGTGGTTGTTAGCTACTGTGAAGGATTTTGGTAGAGCGAATATTTTAGTTGAGGAGGCTAAGGATGTGGCTCCTGAGTATGCATGGGTTTACGTTCAAGAGTCTGATATTTTAGAGAAGCAGGATAGGTATGAAGAGGCAAATAGGGCTGTAGATTATGCTTTGCGGTTACGGCCTTTGTATCATGCTGCGATTTTACGTAAGGAGACGGCTTTGATTCAGTTAAACCGGGATGATGAGGCAATGGAGTTACTGATGCGAGCGAATGCGCGAGCTGAGCATGGGGTGTATGGTCTTCGGTTACAGCATTTGTATTCTGAGAGGGAAGATCATGAAAAGATGTTATGGGCGCTGGGGGAGTATGAGCGTTTTTCACCTATGTTACCTGATAAGAGTAAAGAGTGGTTATCAGGGCGAAGGGGTGATTGTTATTATTTGGCGGGAAATTACGAGAGTGCACTTGAGTGTTATTCGAAGTTTGAGAAAGGTTTCTATAAGACGGTTCATGGTCATTTGAAGAAGAATATTGAAGGTGCACATAGACGTATTAAGCTGGATGTTCCTTTTGTGAGGCAGCATGATATGACCTGTGCTCCTGCTACGCTTGCTTCATTGTCTAAGTATTATGGTAAGGAGCACGATCATCTCGAGATAGCGGAGGCGATTTGTTATGATGGGACTCCTTGGCATAAGGAGAGGACATGGGCAGAGTCTAATGGTTTTAGTGTATTTGAGTTTAGGTTTACTGAGGAGGTGACTAAGGTTTTGATCGACCGTGAGTTACCATTTACTCTGAGTACACATGCTGTAACTTCGGCCCATTTGCAGGCTTGTATTGGTTATGATAGTAGGTTGGGATTGGCTATAATCAGAGATCCTACGAATAGGCATTATGGTGAGATGTTATTTGAGGATTTGGTGAGAGAGCATCCTGTTTTTGGCCCACGCGGCATGCTTTTTGTGCCGGAAGAGGAGTTAGATAAGGTTGAGGGTATAGATTTTCCTGATCAAACAATTTATGATGAGCGACATGCTTTGATGTTGGCATTGGATGCACATGATGAATTCAAGATGATGGAGGCGATATCGACATTGCGAGCGATAGGAGGCGAGCATGCTTTGGTGATTGATTCTGAGATGAGGTTAGAGCGTTACCGTAGTAATCATGTCAGGGTTCATGAGCTTTGTATGATGCTGCATGAAAGGTTTCCTGATTCTGAGGGGATTGCTCTGGATTATTTCTATTCATCAAAGTGGCGGTATGGGCGAGGTAAGCAACTGGAGATAGGATTGAATACGGTAGCGAAAGAGGGTGCAGATCCGATATTCTATGCAGAGCTTGGAGATTTGTATTTAGAGGACTTGAGGGATATAGAAATAGCTGAGTTTTATTTAAAAAAGTCTGCTAAGTGTACGTTTTCTAATGCAAGATCAATGGCAGGCTTGGCTTTATGTTCTTACCGTAAGGGGGAACTTGATGATGCGCTTGATTTTAAGCGCTATGCGTCATGTCAGAGTCCTAGCTGGGAGGCTTATGCTTATCAGTATTTTATGATGGCTTTAGAGGTTTCACGAGAGGGAGAAGCGCTTGCTTTTTTAGAGGCTAGAACAAGAGACCTGGGTAAATCAAGTAGTGCACCTTGGGTGACATTGTCACGAGCGTATGAGGAGATTCATGATGATGAGTCATCTCGGAGGGTGGCTAAGAGGGCTTTAGAGCTTTTTCCGGAAGATGGCGATTTGATGGTTCATTTGGCGATGAGTAGTCATTCATGGGGTGAGGGTGAGCAGGCCGAGGCCTATATATCTAAAGCTAAAGTTCATCTTTCTGATGAAGATTGGCATTTTGCTTGTGGGAATTTAGAGAGGATATTAGGCGACAGGTTGAAAGCGTTGAGGCATTTCAAGAGGGTGACTGAGCTTAATGTGATGCATTACAGTGGGCAACGCAGATATTGTGATTTGTTGGAGGAGGAGTATGGTTCTGGATATGTATTGAATTATCTTAAATCTCTTATATCTGAGCATGGTGAGTCGTTGATCTTACTTGAGATTTATGCGGTGAAGTTATCTGAGCTAAATGATGAGCGGTTGGAGGTAGTTCTGAGGAAAATATTGAATTTAGATCCTCACAATTTGTGGGCTATGCGCGAATTAGCGCTTAGACGTGAAGAATCTGGTGATCTTGATGAGGCAATACGTCTGGCGAGACTGTGTGTAGAGAAGCAGCCAAATAAATGTGAGAGTCATGGAGTGTTAGGGGGAGTATATATCAGGAACGGGATGCTTGAGGAGGGAAAGGAGTCATTTAAGGAAGCTATTCTGATCGATGCGGATTATACGTTTGCACTTACTGAGTGGTTGGATTCACTGGAATACGGTGATGACAAGTTGGAGGTATTGGAGTTTTACCGAGAGCAGCTTGAGGTCCAGTCTGTCCAGGGAGAGGCTCTATGTGAATATAGGAAACTAGCATATAAGTATGTGCAGCCAGACTTATTGTTAGATCATGTTAGGGGCTTCCGGAGGAGAAGGGGATGCGAGTGGTCTGCATGGGTGGCTGAAAAAGATCAACTTTTGGACATGGATCGGCTGGATGAAGCTGAGCAACTAATTGATGAGGCTGTGGTTAAGTTTCCCCACATTCCTAGGATGTATGTAGAAAAAGCGTCTGTTCACAAGGCTATGGGGGATAATAAGGGGAATATTGAGAGTTTAGAAAAAGCTCTTGAGTATTCACCTTCGTGGGATTGGGTGGGTAGAGCGCTTGCAGATGCTTATGAGTTAGATGGTGATTTAGTAAGTGCTGAAAAAGTACTTAGGAAGACGATGCAGTGGGCTCCTTTAAACCCTGCTAATGGAGGCTCCTTGTCGAAATTACTAGATAATTCAGGACGGAAAGAAGAGGCGTTTTCGCTATTGGCTGAGGTTTTGGAGAGGTCACCGATGTATGACTGGGGATGGAGAGAGTTAAGTTCGTGGGCAGTTGATATGAAGCGTGAGGGTGAGGTTTTAGATTTATTAGACTGCCATATAGATAAGCGCAGTGAGTTGAGTGGTTGGTGGGAGGTATGCTTTGATGTTTATGATATTTTAAATAAATATGATAGTGCTCTGGAGTATTGTGAATCGTTTTTGCAGAAGGATTCTAGGAATATTGAGGTGCATGATTCTAAGGCTTATATGTTGAGTAAGTTGGGTCGTGTAGAGGAGGCGATAGCAGCTGCATTACCTGAGGTTTTTGGTGATGCTGTTCCTCCGAGGTTGCTTTCAAGACGTGCATTAATAGTTTATCATTATGTTGGGCCGAGGCAGGGTTTAGAGCTGATGGAGAAATTAGTTAAGACGTTTCCGGATTTTGTGCCAGCGTATCGAAACTTGAGCGAATGGTATTATCTTTTGGGTGATCATTCAGCATCTGAGAAATATACGAAGCAATGGTTGAGGCTAGAGCCTCAATCTTTCATGGCTTATGGTCATTTAGGTCTTCTTTCTGAGATAAGGAAGCGGTCTGATGTGGCTGCTTCTTATTATGAGAAAGCATTTCAGATAAATCCTGAATATGCTCATGCAGGTTATAGGGCGTTTGAGCTGAATTTAGAGAGTAAAAGGCTGGAGGTGCTGCCGAAGGTGATACAGTTGACTAGTCATTATGGTAGGTATACTGAGTCATTGGAGATGAGTGTTCGCTATGAGCATGCATTAGGTGATGAGCCGGAAGCTTTCCGTTATTTTACTGAATTGATTGAAAGGGATGATTTGCTAGTAGAGGAGATAGGGAAGACGATAGACTTATTTCCTAATAAGGGTAGGAAGCATGTTTTAGAGATAGTTGAAAGTGGTAGAGCTCAATCTGCTGGATTACTACAGGCTTGGCTGTGGGGTAGGTCAAGCGTAGTGCATACGGCTAAGGTTGCTGTGGACTTGCCTTATCCAAGAGAGGTGAAGTATCCTTTGTGGAAAGATTTATTAGAATGGCTGAGTTCTACAGAGATTTATGAATCTGACATAAAGCTATTTAAGGATGATTTTTATACAGAATTTGCTGAAAACAAAGAGTGTTTGGCTGTGTTTTTACGAGCATGTGTAATTTTTGATCAGTATGCAATTGGGTGTGATGTTGCGGATGATTTGAAGCGAATGGATGGTGTAGAGGACTGGATGTTAGCGAATGCAGCCTATTGTGAGATAGCTGAGCGAGGTGTGGCTTCAAGTCAGGCAACTATTGAACGTGGAATCCAACTGCGTAGTGGAAATGGTATGAACCATTTGCTAGCAATGTCAGCGATACTTGCTGCTGGAGGTGGGGATATAGAGGGTGCTGAGGAAGCGCTTGCTCAGCGAGATGAGGATATGGATCAAGGGGCAAAGAGTCTGGGGCATTTGGCTAAAATGTTTATTACTTGCATGCAGGGCGATCAAGATACTCAGAAGGTTTACTGGTATCAATTCAAGAATGTAACAGAGGGGTGGCAGCAGGATAAGTATTACAAATCTGTAATGAGTTTTTGTAGTGAGGTGGCTGCTAAGAATGGCAAGAAGTGGTTAGGGAAATTGAGTTTGCTGAAATCTATTGGATTGAATAGATTGAGTTGGTGGCATTTGGCAGTGGTTTATTTGCTAATTAAGCTGCTTGTTGCTCTATTAGATTAGTGTTTTTCGTAATGCTGAAGTTGTTTAGGATTGTGGTGTTTTTTTTGGTCACGGTGTTCTGCATGAGATCTCATCTATTACTAGCTTATTGTTAACTATTTTGGCAGTTAGGCTTAAGTCTTCGTGTTCGTTGATTCCTTTGAAGGATGCGTAGATTTTTGTGGGGGTCTTATGGAGTGATGTTGGTTTTTGCCAATTTATTATGTCTAGGTGGTTTATATTCGTTGCTGAGTTTGAATTGAAATTTCCGAGTTGAAGTTGTTTGAGTAGGGATTCTGCTTTTTTGATTTCGAGGCCTTTGACTAGGTTTAGGCGGTATTCTTTTTTATCTACGATGAGGATCGTGGTTTTACGGTTTATGACTTTACCGGCTCGGAATTCTTCTGTTTTGATGGTTTCTTTTTTTTGAGCATTAGCGAGTTTGTTCTTGCCTGCAAAGTTGATGTGCAAGATGGGCTGAGTGACATGACGTCCTGTGATGCTTTCTTTGCCGAAGATGGTAATAATGTGATTAGTAGAAGGTGGAAGTGGTCTGGTGGATATTTGAGAGATATTTTTTATGCCGTTTTTTTTGGCGAGGCTGATGACGATTTGTTCCTGTTTTTTGTTAAGGACGGCGTTTGGCGCGTATTTGTAGGTGATGGTGTGAGGTGTTTTTTGAATGGAGTTGTCAGTATTTTCAGAGGATTCTAGGGAGGTTGCTAGTATGAATAGGGTGGAAATGCTGAGTAATAAGTGAGAGAATGGGAGATGATTTGCTTTGGTTGAAGAGGTGAGTCGTGTATTTGATTGCATCTTAGTGTGTGTGGTTATCTTGAGTGTTATTGCTTTATTGGTGTGATTTTGTGTCAATCAAATTTGTTTTTATCTAGAATTTCATTATTGTGGGCTTCTTTTGTCAGTTGTGATGGTTGTAGGTTGGGATGGGATGAAGTGATTAAAAGCCAATGATGATTGGGGGCATGACTTCACTGATAGAGGTGTTGCCGCTGTTTTCAGTAGTGGATATGGCTGTGATAACGTTGTTTGTGAATTCTACGGTGACGTTTGATTTTTCCTCATTTGTGACGTGAGAGAGTTTTTTGTAGGTAAAGCCTGTTTGGTGATTGGTGATGTAGCGGTAGTGTTTTACTTTTTCGAATTCGATGAATTCGTATTTACCTGATTTACCGTCTTTGGTGATTCGTTGTTGTTTTTTTGTGGGCTGGCCGAGGGACTGGATAGTTTCGTCTACTGTCATTCCGATGGCGACTCGGTTATTTGCTATGAGGTTCTGGACTTTTATTTGGCGGGTGTAGAGTTTTTGGAGGTTTTCGATAAATTTAGGGTCTTTGCTGGCGAGGTTTTTTGGGTTTACCCAGCCTTTTACTTTTCCGTATTTTCCTTTGGCTGAGATTCTGTAGGCTGATTTGTTCATGGCGATCAGTTGGACGACTTTGCCGGGTTTGATGGTGCCTATTTTGGGGCTGATTTTGCCCTTTTTAGTGGAGTAGATCTTTGTTGTTTTTGTGGTTAGGAGTTTTATTGGGATGCTGGTGTAGTTTTCGAAGTAAAAGACAGTAGGGTCATTATTTAGGCCTGATTTGGTTTTGCTAGGTTTTGCTGATACGTATGAGAGAAGGCTTAATGAGAGGAAAAAGACAGATAGAATGGATAAGGATTTTTTCATTATTGGGGTCGTTAAGTGGTTTGGTATATAGTTATTAGACTAGATTAATTGTGGGATTATTCAATTAAAGTTATGAAAAGTTGTGGTTGTTGGATATGGTGGTGTTGATGGTGTTTTGAAAAAAGGTGATTTTAATGTATTTTTTTCTGTAATACCATTGATTTTTCATCAGTATATACGCACAATGGATACGCCAACAAACGAGAATAAATGGTATGGAGTGGTCTTCGTAATCTGCATTTTAGTAGCAGCAGCTGTAGCGGTGATGCCCTGGTTAGGGACTGTGGGGATGGCTGATCCTAAGACAGCGGATACTCAGGGGTTGTGGATAAATTTTCTGGGTAAGTTTCACTTTGTTGTTTTGCATTTACCGATAGGTGCGACTGCTGTGGTTCTGTGTATGGAGTCACTGGGTATTATTTCGTTTGGTAGGTATAAGCCTAGGACGACTATGGCGCTTGCTTTTGCTGCGGGGACTGCGGTAGTAGCGGTAGTGTTTGGATATTTTCTTTATTTGACGGGTAAGTATAATGTGGATGAGCTTGATGATCATAAGCGATTTGGAGTTATTTTCACTGTTGTTTTGATTCTTACTTTTTTGATTAAGTTTAGTTATGATGTTAAGAAGCTGGGCTGGTTAAAGCCGGGGTATATTTTGGCTTTATTAGGTACTGGTGGGATGATGTATGTGGCTGGTCATGAGGGTGGTGAGCAAACTCATGGTGATCCATTGAATCACTTGCCTAGTAAGATAGCGGCTAAGCGAGAAGAGAAGAGGGCTGCGGATTTAGTAGCGGCGGCGGATCCTGTGATATACAGCAATATTGTTCATAATATTCTGCAGAATAAGTGTATAAGCTGTCATGGTGAGGATAAGGTTAAGGGTGGTTTGAGGCTTGATTCTCTGGCTGCTATGTTTAAGGGTGGAGACGAGGAGGAGGCTTTGGTGGCTGGTGATGTGGAGGGTAGTTATATGCTTACTACAATTTCTTTGCCTATGGAGGATGACATGCATATGCCACCTAAGGCTAAGCCACAGGTAACAGCTGAGGAGTTAAAGGTGCTTAAGTGGTGGGTAGCAATGGGTGCTCCTGAGAAGACTAAGCTTAGTGAGGTGAAGGATATACCGGAGGAGATAACGTTAGCTATTGCGACTTTAAAGACTCCTGAGGAGCTTGCTGAACAGAAGGAGAAGATGAGGTTAGCTGAAGAGAAATCCAAGAAGGCGTTCAGCGAGAAGCGAGCGAAGCTTAAGTCTGCTCTTGATTCTGTGAATAAGGCATTTCCTGGTTCTTTGCGCTATAGTTCACAGGCGGATACTGATTTGGTGTTTAATACAGTGAGTTACAGAAAGCAATTTAAGGCAACTGATTTAGAGGCACTTGGGGGTGTTGCGGCTGATGTTAAAGAGCTTGATTTGTCCTCTACTTTGATTGGTGATGAGGTTACGGACCAGCTTGGAATGTTTGTTAATTTGAGGAACTTGAAGCTGAGTGGAACCAAGGTTACTGATGAGACGCTCAAGGTGCTGGGTACTTTAGAGAATTTGCGTTCTTTGAATCTTTATGGCACTGAAGTTAGTGATGAAGGGATCATGGAGTTAGCGAAGTTGAAGCATATAGAGAAGATTTATTTATGGAATACTAGGGTGACTTTTGAGGGGGCTGAGAAGCTGAAGGAGTCATTAATCAGTGTGATGCATCAAGATTCTGAGGAGGACAAGCGTCCTGATCCGGTTGTTGATCTGGGGCTGAAGAGTGCTAAGTTATAGTAATGAAATTTTTTATCCTGATTACGTTTTTCTTTTCTGCACTTACTATTCTGGTTCAAGCGGAAGAGAAGCGTGTTGTTGGTGGGGAGAGAATTTCTTTTAATGATAAGATAAGGCCGATACTTAATAGGTCTTGTGTGGGGTGTCACGGCGGGGTGAAGAAGGCTGGTGGGGTTTCTCTTATTTATCGTTCTGAGGCACTGGGTAAGGGTGAGAGTGGTAAGACTGTTATAGTTCCTGGTAAGCCTGAGGAGTCTGACTTGTATCGTAGGATCATATCTGATGATCCTAAGATTATGATGCCGCTGGTTGAGGAGGGTGGTCATAGTAAGCCCTTGAGTAAGGAGGAGAAGGATCTGATTAAGACTTGGATCGAAGAGGGGGCGCATTGGGAGGAGCACTGGGCTTACATTAAGCCCAAGCTTGTAGATAGGAGTGGGGAGTTGAAACGAGGTGCTTGGGTGAAAAAGCCGATGGATGCTTATGTTCTTCACCGTTTGGAATCTCTGAATTTAGAGCCTAGTAAGTCTGCAGATAAGGCTCAGTGGTTGAGGCGTGCTTCTTTGGATCTTATAGGTTTGCCTCCATCGCCTGCTGAGCTGGATATTTTTCTAAGTAATACGGCTCCGGATGCTTATGAGAAAGAGGTTAAGCGCTTGTTAGATTCTCCTCGGTATGGTGAGCGCTGGGCTTCACTGTGGATGGATTTGGCAAGGTATTCTGATACGATGGGATATGAGAAGGATCCGCACAGGGATATTTGGCAATATAGAGAGTGGTTGATAAAGGCGTTTAATAAGGATATGCCTTACGATGAATTTTTACGTGATCAGCTGGCGGGAGATCTTTTGGAGAAGCCTACTACTGATCAGATGATAGCGACTGCGTTTCTTAGGAATTCTCAGACTAATACTGAGGGTGGGACTGATGATGAGGAGTATAGGGTTATGGCTCTTATTGATAGGGTGAATACGACTTGGTCTTCACTGCAGGGTATTACATTTGGTTGTGTTCAGTGTCATTCACATCCTTATGAGCCGATTCCGCATGAGGATTATTACAAGTTTGCAGCATTTTTTAATAATACGGAAGATTGTGATTTGGGAAATGAGTTTCCCAAGTTAATGGTAGCCAATGATCCAGCAAGGCGTGATGAGGCTACGACTTTGCAGTTGGAGATAGATTCGTTAGAGCAGCGAGTGAATGGATTTGGGGGTTCTAAGATACAGACTGATGGTTCATGGAAGTCATTGGTTTATAGTGATCTGAAAGCTTCATCTGGCGGGATACGTGAGGGTGGTGGTGTTATAGATACATCTGGGACTCATTCTGTTAAGACTCATTATGTTTTGCATGCTAAGCCTGCGCAGACTGGTGAGATTACGGCGATTAGGTTTAGTATTATTCCTCAGGAGTCAGATCCTTTAAAGTTACCTGAGCGTGCTTCAATACTTTCGAAGTTTGTGATGCAGAGGGTGACTGGTGGTGGTGAGAAGCTGCCTATTTCTTTTAAGAAGGTGTTTGCGGATGCTGTGGTGGGTCAGTTTAGTGCACAGCAGTCATTGAGTGATAGTGCGGCGGGGTTTGGAGGTTATCCGAAGTTATTTAAGCGGAGGGAGGCTGTGTTTGTTCCTGAGGTGCCGATTGTTTTGGCTGATGGTGAGTCATTGGAAATTACTGTGTTTAGTAAGATTTCTACAACTGGAAGTCAGGCTTGTACGGTTAGAAAATTTGAGATAGCAACTTCTGTAGATAAAAGTTGGTCAGCTATTTTGGTTGATAAAGAGTATCTGGCTGCTGAGGCCTTGTTAGCTTCTAAGAAGGATGCTTTGAAGCAAATAAAGGGTAGTTATATACCTGTGCTGAAGGAGCGTGCGAAGGAGAATCTGAGGGAGACTCGTTTATTTATTGGTGGTTTGTGGCTTAATAAGGGCGAGGAACAAAGTTATGGGGTTCCAGCTGTTCTAAATGAATATGAGTCCGAGACGAAGAATAGAATGGAGATGGTGCAGTGGATGACGCACCGTGATAATCCTTTGACATCAAGGGTTATGGTGAATCGTGTATTTGCTGAGTTGTTTGGGCGTGGGATTGTTGAAACCTTAGGGGATCTTGGTTCTTCTGGGGTGAAGCCTAGTAATCTTGAGTTGTTAGATTACTTGGCGATATCTTTTCAGGATGAGCACCGATGGAGTTTGAAAAAATTGTTAGGTGAGATGGTTTTATCTGCTACTTACCGACAAGATAACCGGGCGAGTAGGTCGCTAGCATCACGAGATCCAAAGAATTTGTGGCTGGCGCGTGGTCCTAGGACGAGGCTTACGGCTGAGATGGTAAGGGATAATGCCTTGGTGGTATCTGGTTTAGCTACTCATAAGATAGGAGGTAGATCAGTGATGCCACCACAGCCAGATGGAACTTGGCAGAGTGTTTATAGTGGTGCAAAGTGGAAGGATGCTGTAGGGCCTGATAGGTATAGAAGGTCTGTATATACATATTGGAAGCGGACTAGTCCTTATCCTAGTATGTTGACATTTGATGCGCCCTCGAGGGATGTGTGTGTGCCTCAGCGGATTTCAACGAATACTCCCTTGCAGGCATTGGTGACCCTTAATGATCCTGTTTTCTTGGAGTGTTCTCAGAGTTTGGCGAGGAGGATAGCTGCTGAGTCAGGTGAGGGAGGATCTTTGAAGAAGCAGATATTTTATGGTTATCGGTTAGCTACGCAGCAAGAGGCTTCAGAGAATACGATTAAGGTTTTGGCTGATCTTTATGAAAAGCTTGTTGCTGATTATAGTGAGCAAGATTATAGTAAACTAGGAACTACGAAGGAGGAAGCTGCGATGGTGATTATAGCCAATGCACTTCTTAATATTGATGCCGCTATTACTAAATAACCCTATGAATATATTTCAACAATTAGCACATGACTCGGCTTTGCATGATACGAGGCGACAGTTTCTTAAGCAATGTGTGGCTGGGGTTGGGACTTCATGGCTGACTAGTATGGGTCTTAATGCAGCAAGTTCCTTGTCTACTGATGATGAGGGTTTGAGTCATTTTGCTCCTAAGGCGAAGCGGGTTATATTTCTGCATATGGCTGGGGCACCTAGTCAGCTAGAGTTGTTTGATTACAAGCCTGAACTTACTGCGCTTAATGGGAAAGACTGTCCGAAAGAGTTTCTTGAGGGGCAGAGGTTTGCGTTTATACAGGGTGTGCCGAAGATGTTAGGGTCTATTTTTCCTTTTCATCAGGCGGGTGAGACAAAGCAGTGGATTTCTGATAGGTTGCCACATACTGAGAAGGTTATTGACGAACTGTGTATCATTAAGTCTCTGCATACGGACCAGTTTAACCATGCTCCAGCTCAGTTGCTTATGCATACGGGGAATATAAATTTAGGCAGTCCTTCCATAGGCTCTTGGGTTACCTATGGTTTGGGTAATGAGAACCAGAATCTACCTGGATATATTGTATTGGCATCTGGTGGTAAGGCGCCATCTGCTGGGAAGTCTGTATGGGGAAGTGGTTTTTTACCTTCAGTGTATCAGGGTGTTCAGTGTAGGTCGAAGGGTGACCCTGTGATGTATTTATCGAGTCCGGAGGGTGTTTCGCGTGAGATACGGCGTAAGACGATGGATGCGATTACGAAGGTGAATCAGGAGGCGTATGAGGAGGCGCGGGATCCGGAGACATTGACACGGATTTCTCAATATGAGATGGCGTTCAGGATGCAGATCCATGCGAATGAGGCTTTTGATTTGAAGAAGGAGCCTGACTATATTCATGAGATGTATGGAACTGAGCCGGGTAAAGAGTCATTTGCCAATAATTGTCTTTTGGCGAGGAGGTTAGCTGAGCGTGGGACACGATATATTCAGTTATTTCATTGGGGCTGGGATGCTCACGGTGCTGGAAAGAATGAGGCGCTGAATGGTGGTTTTAAAAAGCAGTGTAAGGATACGGATAAGGCGATTTATGCTTTGATTACTGATCTTAAGCAACGAGGTCTTTTGGATGATACATTGATTGTTTGGGGTGGGGAGTTTGGTAGGACGCCGATGCGTGAGAACCGAGGAGGCAAGGAGATGAGGTTGATAGGTAGGGATCATAATCCTGGAGCGTTTACGATGTGGATGGCTGGAGCAGGTGTAAAGCCTGGTTCTTATGGTGAGACTGATCCTATTGGTTATCGTGCGCTGAAGGATAAGGTTAGTGTTCAGGATTTACAGGCTACTATTTTAAATAGGTTAGGGCTTAATCATAAGCAGCTGGTCTATCCATTTAATGGTTTGGACCAGACGCTGACTGGTGTGACTAAGCCATCGAGGGTGGTTAAGGATTTATTTTTGTAGATTTCTTTAGTTTGCGTGTTTTTTTTTCTTAAATGGATGGAATTCTACGAGGAGTTTTGAGTTGAAGATATCTGATGGTGCTACGATTTTTTCTTCTAGGTTAAGGAGACTGATGGATCCAAAACGTTCTTTTATCATTTGTTTTACTTTTGGGTGATTTAAGTTGTAGTCCTTCACCTTTTTGATTTTGCATAGTTCTATGTCTGCGCATTGGTGGAATATTTTCCATACGAGTTCTGAGCAGTAGAGGGTTTTGTCTGACCATTGGAATTTGCCGTCGTAGTTTTTTCCTACATGTTTCTTTGCCCATTTGGCTGCTTTTTTTATGGCTTCTGGTGTGAATTTAGAGGTGTTTTTTAGTCTTTTGAAGCAGTGTTTAAACTTGGATCCGCTACGGTTGATGTATTTCTCTAGGGAAATTATTTGAACTGGTTGCACAGCTTCTAGAACCATGGGTTTGTTTTTTTTCATGAATATGACAGCTGTGTGAGTCCAGGGTGATTCTGTAGCTGCGAGAACTGCGATGGCTTGGCGACCGCTCGTTTTACTAAAAATTATGTCACCATCTTGCCATTGTGCAGATAGTGTAGAGAATAGAGAAAATAGACACAGAGTAATTAATTTAATCATTTTAAGACTGTAGTTGATCTGGTTTATAAATACAAATGAATAAGTGAAGCTCTCAAAGGAGTGTGTGGTGTGAATGATATTGCGCAGCAATATGAAGTGGCTCCTTCTAAGGTGAGTCAATGGAAAAAGGAACTAGAAACTAGGATGGTAGAGCTTTTTGAAGGCTCTAATCAGGTTAAAAAGGAGTTGAAAAAAACTGGAGCTTAATGAGGCTTAGATGGGACGCAAAGTAGATTAACTTGTGTTAGAGAAAGACTTTTTGCTAAAAAAGTGTTAACAGTTGGGGATCTACGTGAACGTAAAGCCATGATC
>CALGZA010000085.1 GCA_937934595.1 uncultured Verrucomicrobiales bacterium
GAAGCTAATCTTGATATATTGTTTTGCACTTCAAAAAATCAGCTCTGCTGCTGTTTCCAAATATATGGAAACTACTATCAACCCTGAACAACTGTGAAAATGGTATTAGCATAACCAAACCCTCATCACAAAAAACTAAACAAGAGGATAATACGAACCTCGGGACAGTAAACCAACACAGATAGAAAGAAAAAGTTCCCCCCCTCTCTCTAAATAGAAAACA
Source organism: uncultured Verrucomicrobiales bacterium (assembly GCA_937934595.1). GTDB lineage: Bacteria > Verrucomicrobiota > Verrucomicrobiia > Verrucomicrobiales > Akkermansiaceae > Rubritalea. Next base: position 224 of record CALGZA010000085.1, read on the forward strand.
CGTTGTAAAATATATCACTGAAACCATTCAGCCTTCAGTAATTACGCTGTTACATGAAGCCTTTACCCATGTTGCCTAAAAAACATACCGGCATATTTAGCCCACTGGTTACTCTCTTCGATGCTCAATAAGTCGGTTTCTATTAAAAATCACCACCCTAAACCTAAAACCCTATCCTCGAAATCATCCAAAATATCAGCTTTTTACTAAGTTCCCTTCATTATACCTTTGCTCTTAATCTCTGAAGTGCTAAATCCCATAGAAATAAAATACACCAATAACAAAACCTAGAACAATGGCGAACAAAGACCAAACTGATCCTCAAAAAATGGAGAAAATCGTATCCCTCTGCAAAAGCAAAGGCTTCATTATGCAATCCGCAGAAATATACGGAGGTCTCAACGGCTGCTGGGACTACGGCCCACTCGGAACAGAACTCAAACGTAACATCAAAGAATACTGGTGGCGTAAAAACGTCCGCGAACGCGATGACATCCTAGGTATGGACGGTTCCATACTCACCCACAAAGATGTCCTTACAGCTTCTGGACACGTCGGAGGTTTCTCAGACCCCATGTGCAGTGACCTACTTACAAAAGAACGCCTCCGCGCTGACCAAATAGAACCCCAGACAGGAACAGCATACCACTTCTCTGGCGCCAGCCATGAAGAATCAGGTTGGTCCATCGACAGACCATACTCAGTCCTCATAACAGACCCTAATCATAACGAAAACAACGCACGTAAAATCGCTAAAAATTACTATATCGAATTTTTAAACGACAAATCTATCCCAGCTAAAAAACTACAACTCGCCAATGAATCAACCTCCCAAGAAACCAACACCACCGCCTACAACCCAGAAAGTGGATCCCTCCTCGGCGAAGCAAAAGACTTCAACCTCATGTTCGAGACCCAGATGGGTGCCACAGGTGGAGATACAGCCTACCTCCGCCCAGAAACAGCCCAGACCATATTCGTCCAGTATAAACACATCCTCGACACATCTCGTATCAAGCTCCCATTCGGCATCGCCCAAATCGGTAAAGCATTCAGAAACGAAATCAATCCACGTAACTTCACATTCCGCTCACGTGAGTTCGAACAAATGGAAATCGAATACTTCTGCCACCCAGACGATGGCCTCCGCCTCACTGAAGAATGGTTAGAAAAACGACTCAACTTCTACGAAGAAATCGGAGTCCCCAGAGAAAAAATCCACGTCCTAGACGTCCCAGACGGAGAGCGCGCCCACTACTCAGCTAAAACTTATGACCTCGAATACGAATTCCCATTCGGTATACAAGAACTAGAAGGCGTCGCATACCGTGGTGAATATGATATCTCAAAACACCAAGAACACTCCAAAAAAAACCTCGAATACATCGACACAGAAACAAAAGAAAGGTTCATTCCTCACGTCGTCGAACCATCAGCAGGATGTGATCGCACATGCCTCGCCGTCCTCTGCGAAGCATATGAACTCGAAGACCTAACAAAAGAAGATGGCAAAAAAGATGAACGCGTCGTCATGCGCTTCAAACCCGCCATAGCTCCCATCAAAGTCGCAGTACTACCTCTACTAAAAAATAAACCAGAACTAGTAGCCAAAGCAAAAGAGGTCAAAAAACTCCTCCAGCCATTCATGAACGTATTCTACGATGAAACCGCTGCCATCGGCAGACGCTACCGCCGCCAAGACGAAGTCGGCACCCCGTTCTGCGTCGCCATAGACTTCGAAACCCTAGGCCAAGAAGACGGCACACAAGACCTCAAAGACACTGTCACCATCCGCCACCGCGATACCATGAAACAAGAAAGAATAGCCATTACAGATCTACTCCCATGGCTACTTCAAAGAATCCAATAACAAACAAATAAACCTCCCACTCCCACTCCCAGAAACGCCACTCATAACTACATAATGAAAACGCTCATCCTCATGCGACACGCCAAATCTAGCTGGGAATCAAACGCTCAGGAAGATCACGAGAGGCCACTCAACATCAGAGGAAAACAATCCGTAGCCGCTCTAGGAACTTGGCTCCAGAAATGGCTTCTCGAGAGAAAACTTAACCTCAAAGAAGCCATCGTATCCTCCTCCATAAGAACACAAGAAACATTCAACGGACTAAACCTACAAACAACTCCCACCATATCCTCCTCACTCTACCATGCATCATCAGACATATTGTTAGAAACAATAGAAAACGCCACCGCAGACACCACACTCATCATCGGGCATAACCCCGGCATTGGCGAACTCGCATTCCGCTTCTCAAGAATGATGCGCCAACTACCCTCTCACCCACGCTTCCATGACTTCCCCACAGGAGCCACACTCATCATACAGTGGAACGAAACATCCTGGCGTAACATCGACTGGAGCCAAGGAGAAATAATCCAGTTCATCACACCTAAAGACATCCTTTAAAACAACCATGAACCCACTCATTTCACCCGCAGAAGCCACGACTAAAATAACAAATCAACTGGTAACCTCACTATCAGAAAAAAAACACCTCAGCCACGCTCACGGCAGAGTCCTCGCCTCAGATATCCTCGCAGACCGTGACGCCCCTCCATTCAATCGCGTCATGATGGACGGTATTTGTATCAACACATACAACCACAAACTCGGATCCTGGAGATATAAAATCATTGGCACACAAGCCGCAGGCGCAGAAAAAATGATCCTACCTAAAGGAGAGTTCGCCATCGAAGTCATGACCGGCGCCACACTCCCAACAGACGCTAACTGCATCATCCCTATCGAAAAAATCGATATCCAAGACGGCTACGCTCTACCACACGATGGTATAGATGCTGAAGATAACCAACACATCCACCCCATAGGTTCAGACTGTAAATCCGGTGACATACTCATCGCCACCGGCACCACTCTAGCAGCTAATGAACTCGCCACCGCTGCCAGCAATGGTGCTACACAAGTCCAAGTAACTCGCCTCCCCAGAATACACCTCATCACCACAGGCGATGAAGTCATCGACCCATCACACACACCATCAGACTTCCAAATCCGCCGCAGCCACCCCACCGCCATCCGCTCACTTATCGAGGCAGAACATCTCGGCACCATCAGCGATGAACACCTCAGAGACGACCCAGAAACCATTAAACAAACCATCCAGAACACCCTCAATAACCCAGAAATAAACGTCCTTATCCTAACAGGTGGGATATCAATGGGTAAGTTCGACTGGGTAGCACCTCTCCTTAAACAACAACTCGGCGAACCAGAATTCCACGGAGTCGCACAAAAACCCGGAAAACCATTCGCATTCTGGACCAACAAAAAAAATAACGCAGCAAAACAACCTAATCAAAACCACACTCTCATCTTCGCCCTCCCCGGTAACCCCGTCTCAGTCACAGCAACCATGCACCGCTACATCCTCCCAGCACTAAGAAGAATACTAGGAAAAACAGAAATACCTAACAAACTCCCCCTAGCAGAAGAATTCCACTGGAACCTTCCACTCACAGGAATACTACCCTACAAAATCAAAGACGGTAAAATAACCATACACCCACCCCGTAACTCAGGAGACTATATCTCACTTCAAGGAACAAACGGCTTCGTTGAAATCCCTCCTCACTCAATACTCAAACCAGGAGACTACCTCCCCACCTATTAAAAACCATGGAAACTCAAGTCCACATCCCTTCAGGAGAACCCCCAGCCACCATAAAAGAAGTCATCGCAGCTCTTTAAAAAAAAAACTCCAAGCCATCCACGATAAACAATCATGGGGAGACTGGATCAACTTCACTAACAAAAAAACTGTCATCTCCATCGAGTCCGCTAACGGACTCACCACACGAGCAACAATAGAATCAGCAGAAAACGAAACAGACATCACCACCGCATGCCTCACCGCATTCCGCAAACTAGGTTGGCAAGGTGAAGACGAAGACGGACCCTACCCACTCTAACAATATACATAAACCAGCAATATGAAATACGACCTCATAGTCATCGGCGGCGGAGCAGCTGGATTCTTCGGAGCCATAACCTGCGCAGAAAATTCTAACAGCAAAGTCATCATCCTAGAAAAATCATCCCAACTCCTCCAAAAAGTCAAAATATCAGGCGGCGGTAGATGCAACGTCACCCACGACTGCTCCCCAAACACAGACCCACGCACACTCACTAAGCACTACCCTCGTGGCGAAAAATCACTCATCGGACCATTCAACAGATTCCAAGCCACACACACCATCGATTGGTTCACCTCACGCGGCGTCGAACTAAAAACAGAGGCAGACGGCCGCATGTTCCCCACAACCAACAACTCACAAACCATCATAGACACCCTTACTAATGCCGCCTCAGACGCAGGCGTCGAAATCCGCACATCCACAGGAGTCATAGCCATTCTCAAAGAAGCCGATAACCACTACATAATCACCACAGAAGACGGCTCCACACTCACCACATCTAACATACTACTAGCCACTGGAGGAACCCGCCTCGCAGCCGGAGCTAAGCTAGCATCTAGCCTAGGTCACTCACTCGCACCTCCCGTCCCATCCCTATTCACATTCAAAATAAAAGACTCCCGCATCACAGACCTCTCAGGACTCTCTGTTGCCCACACTACAGTCAAAATACCCAGCTCCAACCTCGCCAGTGATGGCCCCATACTCATCACACACTGGGGCATGAGCGGACCTGGCATCCTAAAAATATCCGCCTGGGGCGCTCGCCACCTCTCAGAACTAAAATATAAATTCCAAATAACCATCAACTGGACACCCAAAATTGACCCAGCAGAAGTCATCTCACAACAAAGAAACCAAGCAGGCAAAAGACAAGTCGCTACTTACTCCCCATTCCCAGATATCCCCAAACGCCTCTGGAACAGATTCCTCAAAGCTGCTAACATCTCACATAACACTCTCTGGTCACAACTCTCCAAAGAACACATCAGAAAACTCATCTACCAACTCACAGAATCCAAATTCCACGTAGACGGAAAAAGCCTCAATAAAGACGAATTCGTCACCTGTGGAGGCGTCCTACTCAAAGAAATCAACCTCAAAACCATGGAAAGTAAACTCCACAAAGGAATCTACTTCGCAGGAGAAATTCTAGACATAGACGGTATCACTGGTGGATTCAATTTCCAAAACGCCTGGACCACTGCACACCACGCAGGAACAAGCATCTGTAATCCCCAGTAGCGATACAATTCAAACAGAACAAATCCCCTCCAAATAACCTCCCTATAACCGCTTCCTACCCTGCATCTCACGCCTTCGCATCGGCATCGTATCTACAAGATCAAAAATAGCTTTCAAATCAAGCCGCTTAGACTTCTTCTTCACCTCTCCATCCTTACCTATAAGAATGACCCTACCCTGCTTCTCATAAAAAACTCGTACCCTCTTCAGCTCAGCTAACGAAAGCAATCGAAACTTAACTTCCTGGTTACTTAAAACACCCTTCTTCGTAAATTGATAATAAATAAGATCCCTCTCATCCAGAGCAGACTTCGCCCGCATGAACCTCTGCTGCAGATCATCCTCACCGAAGATCAATATAACCCTATGCTTCCACTGATGTTTCTTGAGCGGTCCAGCCCCATCAAGGCCAGACATCATTAATCCCAATAAAATCACAATTTTCATAGAGTCACCATAATCCAATAATCAGACCATATCAATGCCCATCACCGATCTACCAGCCATACTTTAACTAATCCTCAATCTCAACTTTCATCTCATCAGAATTAGCCCTCAGCTCAGGCGCATACATAGCAGCCACAGTCGCAGGTAGCGCACTAAACTTACCAGGAATCTCTGCCTTAAGACGATACGTAAGACTATGTTTACCTCTAGGTAACTGACGCACAAAGAAACACACCTTCTCATCTCGCATCTCCATATATGCACTCATGTTCCCATTATAGACATAACCACTACGCAACTTCTCTGCCTCAGTCCCAGCCGCTTTAAAGTCAGAAAACATCAGATATTCATAGTCATTTTTGCTCTCTAACAATAACTCTACTTCTATCAAGTCTCCACTACGTAGCCTATCGCCTACTTTCATTGGCACCCTCTCGTAAGCATCTATTTTCTGATTCAAAACCTGCCCCCCTTGACCAGCCACTTTCTCCTCAGACTCCTTAGCAATAAGCTTATAAAACCTGCGCTCTACCTTCACCTCTAGTCCCGTTTTCTTGATATGGTCCTCCTTCGTGAATACTGTCAAATAAGCATTCGTATAAAGAGCTCCATTACCCTTTCTTCGTATCTCAACAGTATGTTTACCTCCAGTAAGAATATCGCCAGCAAGAGTCACCTTATTATCAAAACTAAAAATATTATCCTTATCGATCTTAACCTTCTTATAGCTCTTCCCATTCACTAACACCTCAACTTCAGCAACAGGATCATCCTCACCACTAGCCTTCATATAAGCACTAATCGCTTCAATGCAATAAGCTGTATCACGTGTCGAATTCCAATAAGTCGCGTGTTTCCTATTATTAACCAGATACTTCACCACACCCCTCGCCTGCTTACTCTTAGGCTTAGCTACTGATAGCAACTTCAAGTAAAAAGCATGCGCCTCTATCTCACTTCCATACCACTTCCACCAGTATCCAGAATTACCCATTTCCAAGTATGCTGTCTGGTTCTCATCATCAAACTTAAGAAATTGCTCTATATTTCGGATCACCTCATCACGGCGTTTAATGTCTTTATCCAAATGAAGACTCATGCCTAACATAGACTTAGCATAAATACCCATAGCGCCCTTATCTCTATACTGAAAATCTAACATTTCCTTATTCAATACATCATTTTCAGCCAGCACTAGCCTCACAAAAGCATCCATCACTCCAGAACTCTGCTTTGTATGCTTATCTCGCTTATTCCACATACGGATCTTTTCAGTCTCACCGGCCTCATAACGCTTTAACCACGCCACACCACGTTTAATGCTATTTTCAGGAATATCTACTCCGTTCAGTTCAGCCAGCCTCAGACCATGAACCACTACAGCTGTTGTGTGAGGATAAGATCTCTCACCTAAACCAGAGAACCAACCCCAACCACCATCAGATAGCTGCATCTCTAATAATTTCTGCACACCTGCTCGTGTCATCTTTCTGACTTCCTTCTCATTAAAAACAGGATTATCTTTCCCTTTTATCCACTGCCTAGCCCGCCCCCTATCATCACCTAGCTCCTGAGGGTTCAGATTAATTCGCTTATTTCTCACCGCCTCCAGATCAAATCCCATCTCCTTAAGAATTTTCTGAGTTATTACAGTCGGAACAAAACGATTCAAAGTCTGCTCAGTGCATCCATATGGATACTCTGCCAAATAAGGTAGAGCGTCAACTATAGCACCAGCTATCGTAGGAGAATATCTCACCTCTAAACGTGATTCCTCAGGCTTTCTCTCCTCAGGCACATCAATAATTATCTTCGTTGAGTTCTGCCCAGGCTCTATCTCCCTACTCCATGCCATGCGCTTCATCATCCCATGAGCATATACTGGAAAATTCATCTCCATCGCATCAGAATCATTATCTGTAATTACCTTCATCCGTATGATAGCCTCACCCACCCCAGACACCTTAACCCTCCAGTTAATTCGTCTCTCTCCACTCTTAGCTCCCAAGCTCACAGCCTGACTTCTTTCACCACTTATCAGTTTCAAGGTCCCTCCCTCAAGCTCAAGTGACACCTTCGCATCTTTAGCTATATCATGATAATTATGCACTACAGCACTCAGAACCACTTCATCTTTCTCTATAAAGAAACGAGGCGCCTGCAACCTGATGATCAAGTCCTTACTCGTAATCACCTCAGCAGAGCCTTCACCCACTCGTGTTCCATGAGCCATCACCCAAGTCTTTATCTTCCATGTAGTCAAATTATCAGGATACTCCACAGGAACTTCAGCCATACCATTCTCATCCAGCTTCACAGAACCAGCCCACTGAACCAGATCAACAAAATTCTTACGCACTTTAATCTGCTCGCCACGTGACGCATGATCAGATTTCAAACCAGCGAAAGATAAGGACTTCCCTTCATAGCTAACAATATTTTTCAAAATATCACCACCTTTCGTCGCATAGTCGATTCCACCACCACCACCATCACGACCACCACTACCCATAGATTTGGGAACTAAAGCAGACACATTATTCATCTTCAACTTTAATAATTCTTGGCCATATCGCAAACCTAAATCTCCTCCAAAAGCACCCAGATTGCGCATGAAATCCTCACCTTTCTTCACACTATTGCCTCCAGATAAAATAACAGAACTCATCCATGTAAATTGGGTATAGTGACGCTTCCATTTCCAAAAAGAGGAGCGTATGTCAGCAACGTTACTACCCCCTGAAATATACTCCAGAGACTTATCATAAATCGTGAGCGCACAATCACCACTTACCGGATCCCCATTTTCATCCGTAACCTTTACTCTAACACTTCCCTTCTCCTCAGGCTTATATTTATCAGCACTTGGAACCACCTCCACATTCAAAATACGCTTCACTGGAGGAACGATAACCTCCCTTACCTGACTATGAACACACGCATTACTAATAGTAATAGCCTCCACAAAAAAGTTCGGCATATCACCTTTTCCTACCGGAATCTCCACAACCTGACTATAACCATTAATCTTTATGAATTTCCTAAAAGAAGTATTTTTACTAAACAGTAAAACGCTACTATTCTCTCGCTTCGTACTAACAAGAAGCTTCACATTTTCCCCAGGTCGATAAGTGCGCTTGTCTAATGTTATCTCTAAGTCATCATAACGCACATCTCCATACTCACCCGCAGGGCCACGCACACTGAACAAAATCGCCCCTTCCACCTCTCTACCCTTATCATCGGTGATAAAACTAGCTAACCTATAACGTCCCGCCTCATCTACTTTAAAATCTCGCACAGCCTTCTCACCAGAGAACACCTCTCTATCCCACTCCCGTATTGCTTTCTCTATGATGTCTCCTTCTCTATTTACTCCTATTTTATATAGAACAAATCTACTCCACCCCCTCACTTCTCTCCCATCTAGCGTATTCGCTACCACCGATGCCCTGATTCTCTCTCCAGCAAGCGCATAACCACTATCAAGCCATGGCACAACCTCAAACGGCCTCTTAGCCACCACAACTGAGCCTACAGAATGAATACTGCGTCTCGAAGCATCAATAACCTCTACTTTAACCTCGTAACGGTGGTTTTTATCTCCGTGCAATAACTTAGCAGACTTAGTATCTATCTCTACCTTTAACTCCCCGTCTTTCCCTATCTGATAATCCTTTTCTAAAATCAATTCACGATGCTGATAGCTTCTACTTATCAAAAATAAATCACTTCTATTCCAGCTAGGCAAAGGACAGCGGCAACCCCACTGAGACCAGCCAGGATACCAACTACGCTCAGTATCTAACCAACCGTAACCAGATCCATAAAGCCAATCCCATCGCCCCTTAGGAAACCACCTAGAATCATGAACGTGCCTTAGCACCTTAACCTTTACTTTCGCATTCGTCACAGGCGCTCCATGATAATACTTAGCCTTGATCACAGCCTCAAAAGCATCACCCAGTCGCACAGGGGTAGATGGCGTCTCTACTTTTACCTCATACTCAGGCTTCTTATACTCCTCCACACGAAAATGCACCCTCCCATTTACTCTTTTACGCTTTAGATCTACTGGTTCTATTTTAACAGAATAAGCACCAAGCATCGCTTCATCCAACAAATCAATACTATACGCTACACTACCATATTCATCCGCCACCACTTCTTGTGGCTGCCCTAACTTTTTCCCTTTCGGATCATATAACTGAACATTAAATTTAATCCCCGCATACATAGACTCAGCACCTAGATCATACCTCACAGTTCTTACCCAAAACTTCCCTAGCACTTTATCACCTGGCTTATAAACTGGTTGGCTGGTTACGCCGTAAGCTGTATCTGCTTTGAAGGAAGTTTGGTAATTATTATTAGATGAATATCGCCAGTTAAATCCGTGCCACGCTCTACGCGCTCCTTTCTTAGCCACAACATTCCACTCATAACTTCTTATATTTCCCTCAGTATTTTCATAAAAATACTGCCCAGCTTCATCAGTCTCAACCTCGTAAGTCTTTGTTTCTATATGGTATCTCCGCTCATTATTTGACCAGACTTGTTTATAACCGCGAACCAGCAGTTTCACACCAGCTATGGGTGACCCAGTCTCCGAATCAGCTACTACGAAAAACTGACCCTTAGCCACCTTACGTGATAATATCATCATGTCATCTACCCAAACTAAGGTATATACAGAATCACCTCCAGCTACCTCCGCCTTCACCAAGTAAGCTCCAGCATCCTTCAGCTCAGGCAGCTCCAAATCCGCTCTAGTATCCCAATGCCTCGACTTAGGCTTCAATGCATATGTCTTATTCGCCACCTCATCTTTAACATACTTGCGATACGCACCATTCACATACTTATCCAGTGACACTGTTAAATTCGCTTTATTCCTGTCGAATCCCTTAGGATCACTCACTATATATTTCCAATTAGCCTCATTCACAGCATCGACATCTAACTTATAGAGCCTCAGCGTAACCTGCTTAGCATTCCTGTATGTAATTGCCACCTTCTTGCTCTCACTATTCATCACAAACGCCCTACTAACAGGATCAAAATTTGCCCAATTCCCAGTAATCTGCTCCAGCCTCTTCTTACGCGCCCCATCCTTTGTGTCCCCACTAGCCTTTAAAAGGTCGGCCAACAGATTCGCAGCCTTATCATACTGTAACCTATTCAAATAAATAGAAACCAACCGATCCCCAGATTCTGCATCCCCAAGCCGCCAATTATCCTTATAATACTCTATGAAATTCTGACTCACAGGCAGCTTTAAACGTTTCACACCATCCGCCATCATCGTAATCGTCTCATCATCCTTGAGTGTATAAAGCTTCAACTCACTCACATCACTCCTAACTTCATCATTAAATATAAAGGCCCTCCTTCTCCCTAAAAACTGTAAATTGTTAACACCAAAATCTCTTATTAAAAATTCCGCTAACTCTTTTTTCACTCTCACCACTTCACTTGGATCCAGCTCTACCTGCTGCGCAAGTAACCAGCGCCAGCGCTCGCCATCATTCTTAGCAGCTTCATAACTTACTGGCACCTCATAATAAACCGGATCTCCATCTTCAGTAACAGGACCACCTCTCATAAATGAGCGCTTCATCCTACCACGTCTCACTTCAGTAATATCATTCACTCTAGTCAGAACCTGTAACTTCCACCGCTCCTGACTTCGATGATTCAACACTGCTGATGACCACCCTTTGAGTGTCGCCACCCTTGATTTCACATCTTGCCCATCAAGTCCATATGACTGAGCAAACAAACGCAGAGCCCTCACTCTATCTTTTTCAGAACTATTTGCAACCTCACCTCGCACTCTGCCGTTTGAATAAAGATTACCTCCCCGAACAAAAGCGTCATCTACCCAAACACCATTATAAGGCACCTTCGCCAGATTCATAGCTGCATGATATAACACCCCAGCATTAGCTTTGTGTTGCTCCGTAACTATACCCATCAGCTCCTCAAAACGTCCATAATTATTGAGCTTACTCATACACTCAAAAGCAATACTCAAATCCTTAGCAGACTCAGCATCTGATACCGTTGAACAATTAAGCAGCGCCTTTGCCAGCGCTTCTTTCCAGTTATTCCCAGCGTAAAGCTTATGCATAGCCTCCCTATCTCTCCCTATGTCAGCACCAGCAAAAAGAGGCACACAGCTTAGCAGCATTACAAACAACAGGGTCTTTAGTGATCTGGTTTTCATCGTCTTAATAGTTTAGTTAATAATTAATTCAGTCAGTAAAATACTCACCTACAAACTATCATTGTCATAACACCTCCTCTTTGTGACATCTTTTTGAAATAATTACTTTATTCCGTTCTTACAATGATCACGAATGAATAGAAAACCTTCATAGGTCATAGCATCAAGGCTACACAACAGCACATAATACAACCATCTCCTAACGAAGCCGATTTCGAGATAGGGAGCTGCACAAACAAAATCATCTTTGATGCAAATATAAAATCCTCATCTCAACCACTTAGCCGATCTGTTCTAATACCATTTGAACTGTTAGAATAGACTGATAGCACAACAAAATAGTAAGAGTTGCAAGGCAAGAGGAAAGCGAATAGTGGACTATGGAACTGACGAATAACGAAGCTAATCTTGATAGATTGTTTTGCACTTCAAAAAATCAGCTCTGCTGCTGTTCCCAAATGTATTAAAACTACTATCAACCCAG
>CALGZA010000086.1 GCA_937934595.1 uncultured Verrucomicrobiales bacterium
TTCGGAGAAGGCACCCAGTATATTGGTGGAGGAGATCAAATATTTATTAACCAACCGTGGAAATACGGAATCCTATTAGAACCGTGAGCAAGATAGAAAGAGTTAAAAACTTATGTGCTGGAGCTATCGTTAAAGTCGATAAAGCTATTGAAGATCATAAGAATGGACGTCCAGCAGATTTATCTGAATCAGTTTTGAAAAATGTAAAAGCTGAATTGCAGAAAATGGGTGAGATTCTTAAACCATCTGTATACCGTCCTTCTTATCCTAGGCTCGTTATGGATTGGGAGGATAAGTATGGTCTAATCGATTATCTCACAGAAGTATCGTATCAATATAGTATGCTCAAAAAGTAATTGAATGTTAAATAGCTAAGAACGCTTCTAGGTAGCAGACATCAAACGCTACCCAATCCTTACCCGACATCACACGCGAGATCGAAAGTCATCAGGTAGTTCAACGGTTCTCAGCCCCAGCAAGGGTCGCTAGATTCTGGTAAGCATTGCACAATGTGGAGTAGATGCGTGGTGATTGCTGAGTCCGCAGCCGCCTCGCATTACTAACATTGTGCGGAAGTTATCACTAGCAATGAGTATTGGGGCTGGAAAAGTGTTTGTGTTTGGTTTTAGTTTTGGTTTATGATGTGGTTGAGTATTGGGGTTTGTAATTTGGGGAATAGTGCTTATCTTTTGGTTTATGCAGGTTAGGATAAAGCATCTTTATATTTCGGATGGGCACAATTACTTTGGTCGCTATGGGAAGACGTCTTTGAATCATCAGATTGAGGAGTGTGAGAGATTGGAGCTAGTGGCTGGTAAGGGGATAGTGGGGGATCGATTTTTTGATTATGAGGAGAATTATAAGGGGCAGATTACTTTTTTTGACTGGGCGGTTTATGAGAGGGTGAGGGATGAGGTGGTGAAGGGGGAGCTGGAGCCTAGTAAGTTTAGGAGGAATGTGATGGTGGAGGGGGTGGATTTGAATGGGTTGATAGGGAAGAGGTTTTCGCTTGATGGGAAGGTTTTTAGTGGTTCGAGTGAGTGTTCTCCTTGTTTTTGGCTTGATGAGGCTTGTGTGGAGGGGACGCATGCGTTTCTTAAGGGGATGGGTGGATTGAGGGCGAGGATTTTGGATGATGGTGCGTTGATGGTGGGGGATTATGAGTTGGAGGTTTTGGGGGATGTTGAGGTTATTGAGAGAGAGGGTGAGGTGGAATGAGGCGCTCAGAGTTGTATAGGATCCGGCGGTTGATGGGTTCTGCTGTAGAGGATGTGGATGATTTGGTAGCCGTGGAGGAGCCGCTGCAGATTACGGTGGATGGTGTGCCTATTGCTGTGGTGATGCGGACTGTGGGTGATGATGAGGATTTGGTTAGGGGGTTTTTATTGACTGAGGGGATAGTTGATGGTGTGGGTGGGATACGGCGTATTGATTTGGAGCAGAAGGAGAATCATGCTTTGGTTTTTCTGGATGATGATGTGGAGGTGGATCTGGGGAGGTTACAGCGTAATCTTTATAGTGCGAGTAGTTGTGGGATATGTGGGAAGGCTAGTATGGATGAGGTTTTTTTGAATGTTGGTGAGTGTGCTTCTGGTGGTGGAGATTTTCGAATAAGTAGGGAGGCATTGGTGGGGTTGCCTGGTAGGATGAAGGAGTCACAGGATGTGTTTGAGCAGACTGGTGGGCTGCATGCGGCTGGTTTGTTTAGCTGTGATGGTGAGTTATTGCTTATTCGTGAGGATGTGGGACGGCATAATGCTATTGATAAGGTGATAGGTGGGGCTTTGGTTAGTGGTGTGGATATGAGGGGTGTGGGTTTACAGTTGTCTGGGAGGGTTTCTTTTGAGGTTGTTCAGAAGGCGTTGATGGTGGGAGTTCCTTTGGTTTCTGCTATTTCTGCGCCTACTTCGCTTGCGGTGGATTTTGCTGTAAGAGGTGGGATGACTTTGGTAGGGTTTATGCGTGGGGAGAGGATGAATGTTTATTGTGGTGGTGAGAGGATTGATTAGGTTAGGGGGGTGCGAGGGTTGTGTTTTTTTGTTTATTTGAAAAAAGAGACGTTACTGGGGTGACAATGTTTGGAAAATAAGGCAGACCTTTATTGTGCAACTTACTATACAAGAAATAATGGATCTTACGGGTGCTTCTCTGGTTCAGGGGGGGATGGATCAGGTGGTGACTGGAGTGGCTTCGCTGGATGAGGCTGGTTCTGAGGAGGTGTCTTTTCTGGGGAATGAGAAGTATTTTCAAGATTTTCTTGGTACGGGGGCGGGTGTTGTTTTTGTTCCTGGGGGTTTACCTCAGCGTCCTGATGGGCCTGTTTTGTTAGAGATTGAGAATCCGTCTTATGCGTTTGCTGCGGTGGTTAAGGTGTTAGCTAAGAGACAGCGGACGGTAGAGTATGGAGTGCATGCTGGTGCTTTTGTTGCGGATGATGTGGTGATGAATAGAGATAAGGTTTCTGTTAAGCCTGGGTCTGTTATTGAGTCTGGTTGTGTGATTGGTGATGGTTGTGAGATTAGTTCTGGGGTGGTTATTTGTGAGGGTAGTAGGGTGGGTGAGGATTGTTTGTTTTATCCAAATGTTACGGTAAGGGAGCATAGTCAGATAGGCGACAGGGTGATTTTACAGCCTGGTTGTGTCATAGGTTCTGATGGTTATGGTTATGAGCTGGTTGATGGTAGGCATGTGAAGGTGGATCAGGTGGGGGTGGTTGTTTTAGAGGATGATGTGGAGATAGGTGCGAATACTGCTATTGATAGAGCTCGTTTTGGGAAGACGGTTATAGGGGAGGGGACGAAGGTGGATAATTTGGTGCAGATAGCGCATAATGTCCAGACAGAGAAGCATTGTTTGTTGGTATCGCAGAGTGGCTTGGCGGGTAGTTCTAAGTTAGGGAATTATGTGACGGTGGCGGCGCAGGCTGGTGTGGGAGGCCATATTAAGGTTGGAGATAAGGCGATATTAGCTGGGCGAGCGGGAGCTACTAAATCTTTAGAGGGAGGGATGGTTTATTCTGGTTTTCCGGCGAGGCCGATGAGGGAGGAGTCTAGGAAGCAGGGAGCGCTTTCAAAGTTACCGAAGTTAATTAAGGATGTGAGGGCTTTGCAGGATAAGGTTGAGGAGCTTGAGGGGTGACATGAGGTAATTAGCATTTTGGATTTGGGGTGTGATTGTGGTTGCATTCTGAAGTGAGCATGCTTATGGGTCTGTGATGAGTATGATTTTAGAAGAAACAGGGATAGCGGCTAAGACTGAGGAGTTATGTGCGGCTATTGTAGCGCAGGAGTCATTTGTGAAGTTACAGTCACAGGTTGAGAAGTTCCTTAGTGATGATGAGGCTAGGTTGCAGTATCAGTCTGTTCATGAGAGTGGTGAGGCGCTTAATAACAAGCAGAGATCTGGAGTGGAGCTTAGTGAAGGTGAGATTAGTGAATTTGAGCAGGCACGTGAGCAGCTTTTAAAGAATACTGTGGTGACTGATTTCATGTCTGCACAGAAAGAGTTACAGGAGATACAGAAGGGTATTGGGCAAATGGTTAGTATGACTTTGGAATTAGGCAGGGTGCCAACTGAGGATGATATAGCTTCTGCAGGTGGTGGTTGCTGAGGAGGAGGATGTGGCTGCTAGTTTAGCTAGCCAAAGATGATAAAATATGAATAACTGGTGCGGGCTACTTTGGTAGGTCGCATTTTTTTTAGATTATAGAATTATTAACCGAACACTATGGATCCTAAGATAGACTCATTAGAGGCAGAATTTAATCAGAATATCGAGCAATGGATTTCTAAGCAGGGGTTGTTGTTCCAGATAAGGCACAGCAAGGGCTTGGGGTCTTTATTTCCTCATCTTTTTGGTTTGCTTGTTAGGTTGGTGATTTTGTTTCTTATTGGAGTGATCGTTTTTTGGTTTTATCTTACGAGTCGTCTTGGGTCGGAAGCTTTTAAGGAGGATGTTCAGGATCAGCTGGCACATGGTATGAATGCTGGTGAGGTTGAGATTTCTTCTATTAACCGAGAAAAAGGAGGTATTTTATCAGGAGAAATGGTGATGTCTTCGTTGTCGATGGGTGAGACGGATCTTTCGTTTTTTGAGGATTGGGTAGTTAAGGAGGAGACTGTTTCTGTTGTGGGCAGGAGGTCTGTGGTTGAGAGGAAGAATAGTGCTACGTTTGAGGGTGTTAGGTTGTTACCTTTGGGGATAGGGGATAATTACTTTTCGGGTGTGGGGTGGAGTTTTAAGGCGCTTAATATACTGAAGGGTGAGTTAAAGTTAAAGACGGGTGCTGCATCTGATGAGTTGGCTTTGGCTTCTTATGCGTCCTTATTTAAGGAGTATGAGAGTTTTAATCTTAGTACGATTGAGATTTATGATACGACTATTCACTGGGGGCATTCTGAGTCATCAGCTGGTGTTATACGCGGTGCGCAGTTGAATATTTCTCGGAAAGGTGAAGACTGGGAGATACTTGTGACGGGGGGGAGTTTTTCACATGGATGGCTTAAGGAGGCATCGATCAGTGAGATGAAGATCTTGTGTAAGAAGGCAGGAGAAGTGGTTATTGAGTCAGCCTTATTTACTATTGGTGAGGGGGAAATGAAACTTAGTGCTAGGATTCTGGTGGGGGCGAAGCCTGAGGTGGCTGGCACTTATAGTTTTAGAGGGGTCAAGGTGTTAGATCTTGTGGGTGAGGGATATGATAAGTGGCTTGGGGGAGAAATAGATGGTAAGGGGGTTATTTCAGGTAATATGAATACTGCTGGGGGTATAAAGTTAGTGACTACTGTTCCTCTTATGGGTAATCCTAAACGGAGAGGTGGTTTTGATTCTTTTGGGCCTAGTGATACTTCTGCTCCTGTTGGTAATGAGAGTATACTGGTTGTTCGTGGGGATGCTTTTCCGTTGTTGAAGTTGTTTCAGATGAAGGACCCACGTAATAGTTATGCTTTATTACGTGCACACAAGGGAGAGTTGGTTATAGAGAGCGTGGGTAGAGATACTAGGGTGAAGGTGAATGATTTGCGATGTGGTATTAATGATTTGATTTTTTTACGGGGAGAGTTTGATTATTCAGTTAAGAGAGAGGTTGTAGGGACTGGCAAGGATGATGAAGAGGCTGAGGGTGAGGAGTTGAGTTATGATCTAGCGAAGGTTTTTTCTGGGAAGCTTAAGTTGGGTGTTATTTCTGAGGCGTTTGAGAATAATTTAGAATTGCTTAAGACGTATCCTGTTGATGATTCTACGCTTAGAGTTTGGTTTGATGTTGATATGGAGGGTGAGATAGAAGAGCTTACTGAGGTGCTTGCTGATAAGCTTTATGGTGTTATGACGAAAGGTGAAAATAATGAGTAGATTGATCAGAAAAACCTTGTGGTTTTTCTAATAGTGCGCTAGTTTCCGCGCAAGTCGGAAGAGATGATGACTTAGCAGATTTTTAATCGCGGGATGGAGCAGTCAGGTAGCTCGTCAGGCTCATAACCTGAAGGTCGTAGGTTCAAATCCTACTCCCGTAACCAATCTAAAACGCTGTAACTGTAATGGTTACAGCGTTTTTGTTT
>CALGZA010000087.1 GCA_937934595.1 uncultured Verrucomicrobiales bacterium
GTCTTTGGATGTGGCTATTTCTGCTGGGCAGTTTTTGTATGGTAAGGGGCGTAAGGGTGATGCTGTGAGGGTGTGGAGGGGGATAGAGCCTGCTTTGGATAGGGATGGTTTGATTAGGTTGTTAGATGCTCTTGCGGTGAATGCGGAGGGTGAGTTGGCGCTTGGGATGGTGAAGTCGAATTATGAGAAGTATAAGTCTCATTTGGGTTTTATTGGGGTTGCGGTGAGGACGGCGGAGTTATTTAAGGATGATGCGTTGGCTTTGGAGTATGCTTCCCGTGGGTTGTTGTTGGCGAAGAAGCCGGTTGAGGTGGATAAGGCTATTGGTATTGTTTCACGATTGATCGTGAAGGCTGAGAAGGTGGATGAGCATATTAAGGTGCTGAGTGCTAAGAAGGTTTTGAGTGATAGGGAGAAGTTTTTGTTGGCTGATTTGTATGAGTCTAGTGGTGATTTGGAACGGTGTAATGGTTTGTTGTCTGAGCTAGGTGTAGGTAAATCTGCGGTAAATTTGCTGCTATTAGTACGTATTTACGAGCGTATGTATGAGCTTGGAAAGGCTGCTGATATTATGGAGGAGTTGATTAAGTTACCGAATGAGTTGAAGGCGGTTCATTTGAGACGGTTGAGTTATATTTATAAGCGCGCGGGTAAGATGGATCTGGCGTTGTCGACGATAAGGAAGTGGAAGGGTTTGTCACCTAGGGATAAGCAGGTATGGTTGGCTGAGGTAGATCTTCTGAGTAAAACTATGGGTGCTGCTGTTGCGCTTGAGGTTTTGAGAAAAGGTGTTCAGCGATTTGATGGCGATAGTGAGATGTATGCGAAGCTTGCATCGTTGAGTAGTGAGTCTGGTCGTCATAAGCAGGCTGAGTTGCTTTATTGGCGTTTGTATGATGCTTCTAAGGATTTAGATGCGCGGGTTCGCTGGGCAGGTGAGTTAGCCAAGAATGGGAAGAAGACAGGAGGCTTAATGAAATTGGTTGATGAGTTTACGAAGCGGAGGCGGAGTTCCCCGAAGTCGATGGCTCCGATTATGGCTTTATCAGAGGTGTATCGCGTGAGTGAGCAGTATGATGAGCGAAGGAATGTGTTATTAGAGGCGACGCTGTTACGTCCTGATGATGTTGATTTGTTGATGCAGATAGCTTCGATGGATCATGCTTTTGGAGATACTAAGCGCGCGATACAGTTATGTAGGAAGGCGAAGAAGCTCGATAAGAGTGGTAAGGCTAGTAGGAAATTGATGACTTTGTTGATAAGTGAGGGAGATTATGAGTCAGTTATGAGTGAGTTAGAGGCAGCATATGGCGATGCTGGGCCAAGGGAGGTAGAGGGGTTGGTTTTGAAGTTAGTTAGAGAAGAAGCTCTTGAGGAGGCTGCGAGTTATTTGAAGAAGAGCTTGGTTAAGCATGGTGATGACTGGCGGTTACAGTTTTTGCATAGTTTGATACTTTATGAACAGGGGTATAGCAAGAAGGCAGCTCGTTCTGCTATGGCTTTATTTGCTTATAAGGAAGAGCTTAAGAGTGTAAAAGTAGGTTGGAAGCCTGATGTTAGTGAGCTAATACATTTGAATCTTCCTAAAAGTGACCCGATGCCAGAGAAGTATCAGATTTTGAGTCTATTGGGACAGGCAAATGTTGCATTAGACTCGATTTTTAGTGGTAATGTTTCACAGCAGAGGAGTGGTATGCAGGGATACACAGGGATCACGCAATCTAGGTTTGCTTTACCATTAGACGTGAAGAGCCTTTATTTGCAGTCACAGGCATTACTGTTAAAAATCTTAGATGATTTTGGTGGAGGTGAGCAGAGTGAGTTTTTGATGCAGATGAGTAAGTCTAGTTTAGTTGATTTGGCTTTGCTATATGAGTTAAATGTATATTTAAGAAATAAGAATTCTGGAGATGATTTATGGTCTGCTGGTATGCATCAGGCTGAGTTTTTCATGAATAAAATTAAAGCTAATCCTGAAGAGGATAAGTATTATAATTATCTTATTGCTAGTAAAATATATTCTTTTGATTTGATTTTACCTGAGGCGATTTTGTTAAAAGCACGTGAGATCAACAAGGGAGATAAACATTCTTTTATTAGTTCGTATTTGTCACTATTTACTAAGGCTGAATTGAGTGATGAGGCTCGTAAGGCTAAGGTTGCAGCTATCGTGGATAAAGATGGAATAATTGAGCTTCATGAGCTTAGGTTACTTTTTTCTTTGCATGAAGATGTTTTTCATCCTCAGGGAGGCAAAAAGATAGACAGGAGGACGTTAGATATTTTTGTGCGTTATTATGAAAAAAATAAAGAACTTGTATCCAATATGTATTTTACGGGAATGCATCAAGCTATGAATGTCAGAGCGCTGATGGAACAATCTGTGATTTCTGTAGGTTTACTTATTAAGATGGAATTACTTAAGGGTGGTGATTACCCGAAGATTATTGAGGCTATAGAAGCAGAAGGCTCAGTTGGCGGGCTGAGCCTTAATAATGGTAATACTAATGTAGGTTCTCTCATTGAGATGTTGTCTACAGTTAGTGAATCACAGCGTTCTTATTTTTCAGAACGGCAATTTATGTGGGGACAGATTTCATTGGATAAGGAAAAACTTGTTAAGCATATAGACTTGTTTAAAAATCCATTGTTGAAGTTGTTGGCATTAGAGTATGCAGATCCGACCAGAGATGTAAGTGATTTATTAAAGGTAGCTATGGAGAGTGAGAAGTTGAGGGCTGATGCTCATATTATGCATGCTCATGTGCTGAATAAGAAAGATCAGCTTTATGGCGATGTTCTCAAGCAATTGAGTTTAGCGATGGAAATAAGTAATGATCGATTACAGCGAATAGCGCTCAAAACGGCTATGATGGATATAGGTGAGAAGATTGATAACGAGTCTTTTGATAGGTTAGATGATTCTTTGAAAGAGGGGATACGAGTCCTTGTAAGACGGAAAATACTGTATGAAAGGGATCTCTATGCTTATAAAATAGAATCTATGATTAAACAATTTTCGATGCAGAGCGAGAAAGATACGCTTGTGAAAAAGCGACAAATTTTATTTAATGGTGGCTTATCGGGACTTAATAACAAATCAAAAAAAAGCAGAGCAGTTCCCTTAACTTTTAGTGAGAAGCTTAAAAAAGCGATAGATATGAAGCAGTCGCATCGGGCGGTTAATCTAGCTTATAAGAGGATGCAGATGTTGTTGAAGTCTAAACGAAGCAGACGTGATGAACTAGATTCTTTGGCTTCACTGGTGAGAAAGCTGAAGCTTGAGGATGCTTTAATGAAGCGACTGAATCCGGGAGGCTCGAGGAGTCCGCGAAAGTGGCTTAACTATTATACTGCTAGTTTAGCTTTAGGTCATGCTAAGAGTGAGGCTTTGGCGTTGAAAGTTTTCTCTAACATGGAAGTTGTTCCTCAAGGTGCGAAGTTAGCTGTTGCAAAGGTTATATATAGAGAACAGAGAGTAAAGGCGCTAGATTTATTGAAGGGGTATAGGGGAGAATTTGATGAGGTTCTTAGTGTACTTATTGAGGAACTTAGAAGTCATAGTGAAAAGCCTGAACTTTATATTGATGAATTAGAATTTTTGAACGAGTATATTCATGCGATGGGAGAAAACGCTGTCGAAGCTTTGTTGTCTTGTAATTATGTTGGTAGTGTCCTGTGTGAATGTATGCAAATTATGCAAGATGGTAAGAGTGCGCGCTTTTCTAACTATGCAGTCATTGATAAAGCTAACCAAGCTTTATTGAAGCGGAGAGATAGAGCGGTAAAAGAGCTTTATATTCACATGATGGGTAATAGCCACTATGCAGATGATGTTTTTAAGGCTTATTTTGAAAGTTTTACTATAAAGGGCGATAATGAATTTAATGATATGCATGTAGAGATCGTTAAGAAGAGTTTACAAGCTACTGCTTCTAAAAGTAGAGAAGCGGTTTTCTGGTC
This sequence comes from uncultured Verrucomicrobiales bacterium, assembly GCA_937934595.1. GTDB lineage: Bacteria > Verrucomicrobiota > Verrucomicrobiia > Verrucomicrobiales > Akkermansiaceae > Rubritalea. The sequence continues at coordinate 3,964 of CALGZA010000087.1, forward strand.
TTCCTCACAAATAGAAGGTATTGATTCTCTTCCTAATCGTTTGGAGTATTTGTTGCAGTATATTATATTTAAGCAAGATCATGGAGTTATTGATTTTGAGTTTATTAGTAGTTTGAAGGGAGTGAATAAGGCATTAGCTGCTAAATTATCTAGATATAAAAAGCTTATATTAGCGAATGAAGATGAACTGGTCAGTGCAATGAATGATACCAAGGGTAAGTGGATGTTATGTGATTTGTGTGACTGGTTATTGTTACTCAAATATAATTCTAAGCCTAAAGCAGATTTATTTTTTGCTGAACGCTTTCTGGATTATTTTGAAGCTGGGGAATTTAATTTAGTAAAAGAGATGCGGTATACAGGTTATTCTGAAATTCAGGAATTGGTTGATTTCTCGTTACAGGCGCTGTCTCATCATGGAAGGCATAAGATGGTGCTGGATCTAATGGATCGAAAAATGGCAGAAGTAGTAAAGGGGGAAAAGGGGAATGAGTCTTTGAAATGGTTAACTGTCACGAATCAAGTGCGTATGAATTTTGTTTTGGAGCCTAAATCAAGTCGTCATGGCGAAGGTATGGTTGGCCTCTTGATGTATGATTTATTACGGCACCCTAGGTTTGTTTCGGGTGGGCTTGAATTGGCCGAGAAATATCAGTATCCTATTGGGCTGATTTTATCGCGAGATGGTGATAAGGGTTTGTTAGGTAGTGAATTTTTATTTTTATCTGAAGCTGGATTTTTAGCTAATGTAGAAGAGATGATATTTACGAGGATGCCAGTTTATTTTATTGAGAAAAATAAAGAGGGAGGCCAACAATTTATGACTGCGGCGACGCGGTATACTGGGTCTGTTGGTTTATCGAATCTTCTTAACTCTGTAGGTAGTGATAGGGCTGAGTTTAGTCATGATTTCATAGCGTTGTATTACAAGCAGTATAGCGGTTATGGCCGAGGAAATGAAGTTTATAAGGTTCTGATAGATTCACTAGAGAAGGCAGATAAGCAAAAGCAATATGGAGCTGGTCTTATGCTGGCTCTGATGGGAGAGAAAACATTTTCATCGTTTGTTTCTGACTATGAGAAGAGTCTGAAAAAGGCCTCTAAAGAGCATTTGAAGGCACTCATTGCTATGTTTAAGATACAAGAGTCCGCGAAGTATAAGGGGGTTCTTAGGTCTCAAAAGTTGGATGATTTATTTGCGGTTGATGAGAATGTATTGAAGTAGAGAGTTTTTTAAAGCGAATGATTTTCTGATTATGTTAACTGGGTTTCTAAAAAGAGGTATTACTCTTTCGATCTTGATGCGCTATTGCACTGCTGTATATGTTAGTTTGTAATGAGCGTCTTTAAATTGGGCTACTAACCTAAAATTCAAAATTGCCATAGTCTCAGCGGGTATGATTCATTTATCTTCATCAGCTATAAAAATTGGAATCCTTCCTGCTATCGAAATGCGTAGAAGCTTCGACGGTCTATCAGGGGTCCTACGTGACTTCGATATGGATAAACTCAACGCTCAATAGCTTTACGTATTCTCTAACAAAAGATGGGGTTGTAGGGGGTGATTGTTAGGTTTTTTTAGCCCAAGTTTAACATCATATAAATATTGATACTAACTGTTAAGGAGTTAAGAGGTTTTTATTGTTCGTCTGGCACTACATTTTGTGATTTTTTGTTAATTTACCACTTTTTGAAGCCCTCCTGGGCTACTGGTTATATTGAGCGTTTTGTAGATATGACTTAGCTCTTCTTC
>CALGZA010000088.1 GCA_937934595.1 uncultured Verrucomicrobiales bacterium
ATCTTGCGACGATGAATCTTAAAACCAAGGAAGCTAGCATCCTTCAATGCCACCACCTTACTTTTCACGGTATTGACCATTAGTTTGAGCTTAGTTCGTAGGAAGTGAGTGATGCCTTCTAAGATCCGTCTCCCAGCCCTCAAGCTGGTGCAAAGGATCACAAAGTCATCAGCATATCTCACAAACTGATGCCCACGGGACTCGAGTTCATCATTTCACTCTCAGCCACTTGCCAAAACAAACCTAAACAAAATCATAGAGTATGAGCTAAAACGGGACCCCAATATGATAAAGGAATAAAAAATATACAAAAAAACTCCACCCAATGTTCATCTCACAGTAGAATAAGAAGCGATCTCCTGCCCACACCAATGGTCAGGAAACCGCTTCTCTTTTCTTAGGGAGGCTATTTTTTATCCAACAACAACGGAGTGAACGCCAAGCATTCGGAACCTCCCTAATCTCTGTCTACCAGACAAAATCATCTTAAATCATATCACTAAAACTTCCACTCCCTAGGATCCTTCTGACCAAACCCCTTCACTATCTCAGCTGGGAAGAAAATAAACTCCCTCTCCTTCTTATCTTGCTCAGCAGCCAGAGAAAACTTCACCACCTTACGCTCAGTCTTAGTCTTACTTGATATACTCACATCAGCATAAATCGTTATATCCCCATCCTCTTTCGGAAAAACCTTCAACTTACCCGGAACCTGATACACAGCATAAGACTTACCCGGATCCTTCTTCAAATCAACAAAATCAACATGCTGACCAAGCTCCTTAGTAGGATACCACTCCTTACGCTTCGTCTTAGATGTCTCCACCTTCAATCGGTGAACCACCAATCGTGTGTGATGATCCGCCTTACCCGCCGCTTCTATACGCCAAATAAAAGGCCCCTCAAGCTTAGCTGAACCCGCCATGTAAACCATCGCTGATAGAGCAAATCCACTCTTACCACCCATCGGCTTCACACCACTCGAGACCTGAGCCCCATTTATAGTAACAGAAGACGTCGTGTCATAAGTATTACTTTTCGTAAATATATGTCCGCAGCTCGTCAAACCCACCGCCGCAATTAAAGGTATCAATAGTTTCATAGTGTATGTATAATGTAATTCAGAATAACAATGCACCATCCTCTCCCTTTTGCAAAGATAAATAAACATTTAATCAAATATTATTAAAAACCCACCATTATACAATGTAACAAAACATCATAGATAAGTAACAGATATTACTAACCCATAACACAGATAATTTTGCTACGGTAGATTGCCATAATAAAATCAGCAACACTGCAGTAATAAAGCAGATCCTGATAAATGCTTAATCACAATTGATTAACCACAAAAAAAAGAAACAAAATCTGTTAGCAAAATTTCACTCCCAAAAATAACCTACAACCCACAAAAACCAACAGCCAATTCCCGTGCATCAGCATCTGCAGCTATCAACAATTCCAAATAATCACCACCATTCCACTCATGAGCATCCATCGTCTTCTCCACCACCCCCCAGATATCCGTAAAACCAATCTTACCATCAACAAAAGCCTCCACAGCAACCTCATTCGCAGCATTCAACACTGCAGGTAACGTCCCTCCCTCACGTCCTGCTCTCATAGCAAGATCCAGCGCAGGAAATGCATCCCTTCTCGGTGCCTCAAATTCCAACTTTCCCAACGCTGCAAAATCAATCGGCTTCAACTGATTTGACACCCTATCAGGATAAGTAACCGCATACTGAATCGGAAAACACATATCCGTTGTACTCAACTGAGCCAACGTACTACCATCCACAAACTCAACCATCGAATGAACAATACTCTGAGGATGAACAATCACATCCACACGATCCATCTCCACATCAAACAACCACCGCGCCTCAATCATCTCCAACCCCTTATTAAACAAAGTCGCTGAATCAATCGTAATCTTACGCCCCATCTCCCACGTAGGATGCTTCAAAGCCTGACCCAACGTCACAGACTCTAACAAACCACTCTCCATTGTCCTAAACGGCCCGCCTGAAGCCGTCAAAATCAACCTCGAAATCTCATCATTCGAACGCCCACTCCGTCCATCCAAACACTGAAAAATAGCATTATGCTCACTATCCACAGGCAATATGCTCACTCCCTTCTCCCTCGCAGCACGCATAACCAACTCACCCGCCATCACCAATATCTCCTTACTCGCCACCGCAAGATCCTTCCCAGCATCAATCGCCGCAAAAGCAGGATGCAACCCCGCAGTCCCCACAATAGCAACCAAAACCATATCAGCTCCCTCCATCCTCGCTAATTCAATCAAACCCTCTAACCCCACATAAACCTTAACATCAGAAGGAATTAACCCCCTTAGCTCAGCCTCCTTATCAGGATTATATATCCCCACATGCTTTACCCCAGTCTCCCTTACCTGATCAGCCAGTGCCTCAACACTATTGGCAGCAGCCAAACCAACCAACTCTATGCGCTCAGGAATCTCCCTAGCCACCTTCAGCGTACTAGTCCCAATCGACCCAGTAGAACCCAATAACACTATCTTTTTGACATGCATAAATGACTAGATGACAAAACGAATATAAAAATACAACACAGGTGCAGTAAAACACAAACTATCAATGAGATCCAGAGCACCACCTATTCCAGGCAAAGTCCTCCCACTATCCTTCGCATACAAACAACGCTTAATAATACTCTCAGCCAAATCACCCACAACAGCCAAAAGCGCCAAAAGAAAACCTAAAATCACCACATGATGCCATCCACCTAAAATACCCAAATCATCAGGCAACATCGCATACAAAACACAACCAGCTAACTGAGCCCACAACAACGCCCCCACAAATCCCTCCCACGTCTTCCCAGGACTTATATGCGGTATCATCTTATTCTTACCTATCAAAGACCCCGTAATATAAGCACCCATATCAGTAAACTTAGTCACCGCTACAACCCATATTATCAACCACTTACCCGGAACACCCTCACCATCAACAGAAGGCTCTATAAAACACAACCGCGCCATAAACCCAAACAAAAACGCAATATACAAAAAGCCAATCAACGTACCAGAAATGCTCACCAAAGAATCATCCCCCTCTATCGGATACTTAAGCTGTATCACAAACGTCGTTATCACCACAAAAGCTATCGCAGCCCCACTCATTGCTGACACCGTATCCAAAGCCGCAGAACCTCCACTCGCCAACACGCAACCAATCCATACCAAATAAACAACACTCGTCAAAAAACCCCACCGATACAAACACGGAAAATTAGCATTCTTCGCCATCGCAAAATACTCCCTACTAGCTGTCGAACCCAGTAAAACCATAAAACCAGCAAATGCCCACGGCGAATCACTCAAGAACATCCCCGTTACAATTGCCCACAACAATACCGTACTAAATAGACGCGCCTTGAAAACCTCCGCTTTTGATTTTTTCTCAGTCATAAGATGAACGAATCCAAACCCCATATCCATCATTTGGCAATGACATTTCGCTTCGCCACCTAAACTATCAATAACCTTGACCACCAACCAGCACTCCAGTAAAGAAAACCCACCAATTTCAACACACACAATATGAGTAATCCAACCATCATCTACACCAAGACTGACGAAGCACCAGCTCTCGCTACACAATCATTCCTACCCATCGTCAAAGCATTCACCAAACCATCCGGAATCAGCATAGAAACCAGAGACATCTCCCTCGCAGGAAGAATCCTCTCCGCATTCCCTGATAAACTCACTCCAGAACAACTCGTCCCAGATGCACTCACAGAACTTGGTGCACTCGCCAAAACTCCAGAAGCAAACATCATCAAGCTTCCTAACATCTCCGCATCAGTCCCACAAATGGAAGAAGCCATCGCCGAACTCCAATCAAAAGGATACAACATCCCAAACTACCAAGACGCAGAAGAAACCTACTCTAAAATAAAAGGATCAGCAGTTAACCCAGTCCTCAGAGAAGGTAACTCAGACCGACGCGCACCTAAAGCCGTCAAAGCATACGCAAAACAAAACCCACACCGAATGGGTGCCTGGTCACCAGAATCAAAAACTCACGTCGCCACTATGGGAACCAATGACTTCTCATCCAATGAAAAATCAATCACCATACAAGAACCAACCGACGTCAAAATCGAATTCACCTCAGCAGACGGCTCAGTCACCGTCCTCAAAGAAAGCACACCACTACTCGCAGGAGAAATCCTCGATGCCACCAAACTCAGCCGTAACGCACTAGTAGAATTCCTAGACGCCCAAATCGCAGATGCCAAAGCACAAGGCATCCTCTTCTCCCTCCACATGAAAGCAACCATGATGAAAGTCTCAGACCCCATCATCTTCGGGCTCTGTGTCGAAGTCTTCTTCAAGGACCTCATCGCAAAACATAACGACACCATCCAAAAACTAGACGTCGACTTCAGCAACGGCTTCGGTGACCTCATCGCTAAAATCGAATCCCTACCAGCAGATCAAAAAGCCACAATCGAAGCAGACATCATCGCTGCATACGAAAACGGCCCAGACCTCGCCATGGTCGACTCAGATAAAGGAATCACTAACCTGCACGTCCCATCAGACGTCATCATCGATGCCTCCATGCCAGCCATGATCAGAACATCAGGCCAAATGTGGAACAAAGAGGGTAAACAACAAGACACCAAAGCAGTCATTCCAGACAGCTCATACGCCGCAGTTTATCAAGCCACCATCGACTTCTGTATAAAAAACGGCGCATTCGACCCCACCACCATGGGAACCGTTCCTAACGTCGGACTCATGGCACAAAAAGCCGAAGAATACGGCTCACACGACAAAACATTCCTAATCCCATCTAACGGAACAGTCCGTATCATTAACACCTCAGGCCAAACACTCATAGAACACCAAGTCGAAAAAGGTGACATCTGGAGAGCATGCCAAGTCAAAGACGCCCCCATCCAAAACTGGGTCAAACTCGCAGTTAACCGCGCTCGTGCCACAAAAGTCCCAACAGTATTCTGGCTAGATGAAAACCGCGCGCACGATGCCCAAATCATCAAAAAAGTAAACCTATACCTAAATGATCACGACACAGACGGACTAGAAATCCTCATCAAATCACCAGCAGACGCTACAGAATTCACACTCACCCGCATCAAACAAGGACTAGACACCATATCAGTCACCGGAAACGTCCTGCGTGACTACCTCACAGACCTCTTCCCCATACTAGAGCTCGGAACATCCGCAAAAATGCTCTCCATAGTCCCACTCATGAACGGCGGCGGACTCTTCGAGACTGGCGCCGGAGGATCAGCACCTAAACACGTCCAACAATTCGAAAAAGAAAACTACCTCCGCTGGGACTCACTCGGAGAATTCCTCGCACTCGCCGTATCACTAGACCACCTCGGAGAAAATGCAGACATCCCATCAGCTAAAATACTCGGAGCCACACTAGATGACGCCACCAGTGACTTCCTCCTCAATGACAAGTCACCCACCCGCAAAATCGGTGGAATCGACAACCGCGGATCACACTTCTACCTCGCACTCTATTGGGCAAAAAACCTCGCAGCACAAACAAATGACTCAGCACTCGCTGAAAAATTCACACCCATAGCAGCAGAACTCGCAGCAGCAGAAGCTACTATAGTCGAAGAACTCATCGCCGTCCAAGGATCACCTGTAGACATGGAAGGATACTATCAGCCATCTGACCAAAAAGTCAGCACAGCAATGAGACCATCACCCACACTCAACACCATCCTAGAGAAAATCTAAAAACAACACGAGTAACAATAAAACAGCAATCAAAAGCCCCATCAGGAATAAACCCCAGATGGGGCTTTTCTCTAAAAAAACAACCCACAAAAAATAATCCCCCATTCTACACTAATACCATTTGAACTGTTAGAATGGATTAATAGCACAACAAGATAGCAAGAGTAGCAAGGCAAGAGGAAAGCGCATAGTGGACTATGCAACTGACGAATAACAAAGCTAATCTCGATATATTGTTTTGCACTTCAAAAAATCAGCTCTGCTGCTGTTTCCTAATATATTGAAACTACTATCAACCCATAATAACTGTGAAAATGGTATTACCTCCTCAATGATAAACTTATAATCATCACCAGAATCAACAATCTCCCCCACAATGATACTCCCAGCTACACCTACCACCATATCAAAAAAGTATAGCTCAACTATTTTTCCATTTCTAGAATGGCCATTTCTCCCTCTTCATGCGAAAGTCAAATAATGGCTAAATTGCAAATAAATTACTCCATCACAGTCCCGTTAATTACAGTAGTTTCCCTAGCCTTAGCGCTCTGGTTCATACTCAAAGAACAAACCGTATCCGCCCAAGCCAGCCACATCAACGAAAAGCCAACCACAATCCAAACGTCCAAACCATTTATTCCAAAACCATATCCATACTCCACCCGTAATCCAAGCAGAGATGGCACAGGAAAAATCTACATGGGCCGTGAAATTTCAAAAGTCATGGGCCACACAGGTATTCGCTGGCTCGAACGCCAAACCCGAGAGAGAGAAGAAAAGCCTACCCGCGCAGTCCAAGGACTAAGCCTCTCACCAAATGCCATTGTAGCAGACATCGGATCTGGATCCGGATACTACACCTTCCGTATCGCACCCCTCGTCCCAAAAGGTCAAGTCATCGGTGTCGATATACAGCCTGAAATGGTAGAATTTCTTAACAAAAAAAGTAAAAAACTAAGCATCCACAACGTCACAGGACACCTTGGTAAAATCGACTCCGTTAATTTAAATGCAAACTCCATTGATGCCGTCATCCTAGTAGATGCCTACCACGAGTTCTCACACCCAAATGAAATGATGCACTCAATCGTCCACGCACTTCGGCCAGGTGGTAAAGTCTATCTCCTCGAATACAGAGCAGAAGACCCTAACGTACCCATCAAACCCCTCCATAAAATGACCGAAGCTCAGTCAATTAAAGAAATGCAGGCAGTCGGATTAAAACACATTCGTACTGACACATTCCTCCCATGGCAGCACTTCATGATATTCAAAAAAATAACCAAATAAAAACACTCCTTAATTACAAGAACAAGAATCCCATAGCCTATTGTGTAATACCAAGCAGTCTAACAATGCAGACAAATGACGGATTAATTCTAGGCTGTGATTCTAGTTCATCTCAAGGAGCTACTAAAAAATAGTAACAAATTCGATGCTACTTTAATTTAATAAAAATACTATCAATAGCCCGGCGTAGTGACCAAGCATTCTCACGATCATTCTTAGACACATCCACAGCATCTAACGTATTCCTAAGCTTCTTCAGCGTTGTCTCATCTAAACCCTTAGGCTTTAATTCTAATACTGACATGACAGCTATTTTATAAATTGCAGCGCACGCCTTCTCATTACCTGCATTAAAAAGATCTACCCCCACATCCACAGCCTCCTCCAGAATAGCTTTTGAAACTGCTTCTTTACCACTCACACCCTTCTTACTCGCACTAAAACCCTCAGGAATTAGCACACTATCAATGACATGAATCACGCCATTAGAAGTCTTAATATCAGTTGCTATAACACGAGATTTATCAACATAAAGAGCAGCATTTTTGAAAGCCACTTTCAGCTCACCTCCGTTTAATGTCTTAGCCCCCTTCAAGCTGAACGCCGACGCGCCATCCACATTGCCAGAAACAACATGGTAACTTAATACACTTACCAATTTAGACTTATTCTCAGGCCTCAGCAGAAACTCTATGGTCCCCTTAGGTAGCCTCTTAAAGGCTTCATCATTAGGAGCGAAAACAGTAAATGGACCCTTACTTTTAAGCACACCATCCAATTTCGCCGCCTTCAATGCTTGAACCAGTATCTTGAAGTTACCATTAGACACAGCTGTATCTACAACATCCTTCTCACCTGCCTCTACCACTGAGTTACTAATAGTAAAAACCCCAGTCAGAAATAGTAATGTATATTTTAAATTCTTTCTCATATAATTTATGTGTTGCGTTATAGCTATTTCAATACAGCTAAACAAAAAATCTTCTTTAATATTCTCTTTAGTAACTACTTGTAGACCTTAATGGACTCCAACTCCACCTTAAAATCTCCATCTTTTTTATCATACAGCATCAACCCAAAGCTGCTAATCATTTTTTCATCAAGCTTTTTACCCATCAACTTTACACCAAACGAAGTCGCATACATTGATGCAAAAGGTATATCAAAAGTTGTCCACTCTCCTGGCACCGTCATCATTGGATACCAAAATGCGAGCATGTTTCTATTATTCATACGAGCCGTAAAATAATATTTCCTCCCATCACCGCGCACCTTCACTCTTACCCCAGTATATGAAGACAAATCATACAACTTGCCTGATGTCCTAATAGAAGAAAAACCTCCATTATTTCTCAAAGAAATCGAACCGCTAAAAATCCGATTACCAGCTTCTGTCTCATAGCTCCCGCCATCAGAAACACCACCCATAACAGAATCATTTACACTCTTCCACCTAACTCCGTCTAACTCATCTTTAAAATCCAATTCCATCACTGCTGTCACACCTAATTTCCCAGTATTCTTCTCGCCACCTATAGCCAATAAAGGAAAAGTTATCAAGACTGAGCTTGTTACTAATAAATACATTTTCCGAAAATTCATAATTTTCAAGTATTACTGAATAATCAACTCATGTCAAATTTTTTATGAATCGAGGTAACGTCACCTCCACTTCACTACCGTCCAAATAAAAAACACTTCTAGGATGACCACCAAAATCTTCTATAGCTCTTGCCATATCCTCACCATAGAGCCTCTCAATATCAAAAAAACAAAGCTCCCTATCAAGCCTCTGCATCATCCACGGCCTATGCGTAACCTCAAATTCCATAGCCCTATGATCATCTACCTTCTTAAAAGCCCAATAGTTATCTACCAAAAACTCTTCTTCACTTCCCTTCTCCCTCACCGCACAGCCATCAATCAGGCTCCCCATTATCAAATTACCTTCGCCCCACTCATAACGTATCTCTACTCCATCAAATTGAAACTCAACCGGCATAACATGAAAATTCTCTCTAAATACAGCTCTCCCTATCCATGCAGGAAATACACATGGAATTATCTCTTTGATAAAAACCACTCCCCTCCTCCAGCCTAATCCCACTCTCCGCCTTACATAAAACCGCAAATTAATCTCAGGAAACTTCCTGTAAAACGGCATCGGAACACCACAAATACTTGTCCGGCTAAACTCAAATGCCACAAGACTCACAAACGCCCGCCCCTCAAATAAGTCAACCTCACAGCCCTCAGGTAAATACTTCTCTAACACACCTCCATCCACTTCATAGTTAACCATAATCAAGTGCCGCCAGTTAGTATTCAGAAATTTCATAGCTGTTCTGTTAATTTGTGTTTTCAGTAAATACTGAAAGTTCCGTAAAGTAAATATTAAATTCTAGAATATATAAAAAATGTCACATGATGGTTTTGACAGGTATCCTCTAAATTTCTATACATCTATTCACATGAAACCGATGACCCAAAAACGCATTCTCGTATCAGACCCCATTTCTGAAAAAGGAGTAACTGCTATCAACTCTCACCCTGCCCTCAGCGCCGACTTCAAAACCGGACTCAGCCCAGAAGAACTCATCTCTATCATAGGAGAGTATGATGGCCTCATCGTACGTTCACAAACCAAAGTAACCCCAGAAGTATTATCCGCAGCTAAAAAGCTTAAAGTCATAGGCAGAGCTGGTGTCGGAGTAGACAACATAGACAGAGAATCAGCCACTGATCACGGAGTCATTGTCATGAACACCCCTACAGGAAATACTATCTCTACTGCTGAGCTAGCGTTCACTCTCATGCTTTCAACCGCCAGAAACATCACTCACGGCCATAACGGCGTCATTTCTGGTGACTTTCCCGCAGCTAGAAAAAATTTCAAAGGCATCGAACTCAACGAAAAAAAACTCGCCATTCTTGGCATGGGAAGAATAGGCTCCGAATTCGCAAAACGGGCACTAGCATTCAACATGAAAATCATAGCCTTTGACCCATTCCTCACAAAAGTCCGCGCACAACAACTCAATATAGAACTCGCAGAAACTCCAGAAGCTGCCCTTATTAACGCAGACGTCGTGACCCTGCATGTCCCGCTCAATAAAGAAACCAAACACATCCTCAACGCAGAACGGCTATCACTAATGAACAAGGGCGCCATCGTAGTCAACTGCGCCCGAGGGGGCCTAATTGACGAGCAAGCACTCAAAGACGCCATAGAATCAGGCCACATTGCTGGTTGCGGACTAGATGTGTATGAAGAAGAACCTCCAGACGCTCAGCATCCACTCTTCAGCTTGAAAAAACACACCACCTTCACACCTCACCTCGGAGCCTCAACCAACGAAGCACAAGAAAATGTCGGTATCCAAGTATCTGAACAAGTAAGAGATTTCCTAACCAGCGGAGAAATTCGAAATGCTATAAACATGCCTTCACTCGATGCCTCAGTCATCGCAGAAATTGGTCACTACCTTGACCTCGCTCATTCACTAGGAAAATTTATCGCCAAACTTGGACCCGTCAGCCCAGATTCACTTCGCGTCTCATACCACGGCGATATTGCACTCAAAGATACCGCACTTATTTCGCGTAACGTACTAACCGGATACCTCGAAACAGCTAGAGCAAACGGCCAAGTTAACATAGTAAACGCCACCGCAGTCGCCAAAGAAATGGGGCTCAACCTCATCCAAAGCACCATCAACGCAAAAACAGAATTCTCAGAACTAATCGTCGTCAAAGTAAGCAAAGGAAACAAAACATTCAGACTCGCAGGAACCATCATCGGAAAGTCTGCGCGTATCGTAGAAATTGATGAACTATTCGTTGATACTAACATCATCGGAAACTTCCTCATCATTAAAAATGACGACTCACCCGGCATAGTCGGACACGTCGGAACAGTTCTCGGAAAATACAAACTCAACATAGCCAACCTCTCACTAGCACGTAACAAAAGCGAAGGAAACGCACTCAACGTCATAGAATTAGATACCACCCCAACAAAAAAAGTCATCGCCGAAATAGCTGAATACCCAGGTGTCATCTCAGTAAACCATATCGAAATTTAACAAATGATGCAGAAAAAGATTGCAACACATACAATCTGACATTAACTTCCGCACGAAGTGACAGCTACATCGTCACCAATCAGTGCAGGATTAGCTCAGTTGGTAGAGCAGTACCTTGACATGGTAAAGGTCACTGGTTCAAATCCAGTATCTTGCACCATTATTTTTTATATCAAATCATGAGGCTCACGTTAAATCGTGAGCCTCTACTTGTCTCAGAGAGCTCCTACAAAAGATCCCCACTACACAGAACTACCTTCACATTTACCCCTTTTCTCCTTTTACACTTCCATCCACGCCATTTTAAGACTTCACTATACATACTATGTCAAAAGATCATATAGATGTTAACTATGTCGCAGAACTCGCACGCCTCAGCCTTTCCCACGAAGAATCGGAAACATTCCAAAAACAAATCGAAGAAATCCTAGTCTACGTAGAAAAACTAAACGAACTAGATACCAGCAACATCCAGCCCACCGCAAACCCCTCCCCCATTCTAGACCCTATCCGTGAAGACATCATCAAGGATAGCATCCCTCGTGAATCATTTCTAAACATTGCCCCAGAAACTATCAACAACCAGCTCAAAGTCCCTAAAGTAATCGAGTAATCGGAACAAAAGCAAAACTCCACTCATAACAAATACACACTCCAAATCGACACCATGAGCCTAAACACTAAATCCATCACCGAGCTCCGTAAACTATTAGTTAATCGTGAAATCACCCCATTAGAAATAATCAACGACCTAGAACAAGCTATCACCGCAAACGATCGCAAAATAAACGCATACATCAGCTACGACTTCGACCAAGCCAGAAAAGCAGCCGCTTCAGCCGACCTATCCCTCCCTCTAGGAGGTATACCCATAGGCATAAAAGACAACATCAATACAATCGGACAACCCTGCACATGCGCATCACAAATCCTAGCAGACTCATACACCTCCCCATACGATGCCACCGTCATAACCAAGCTAAAAGCCGCCGGCGCCATCCCACTCGGCAGAATGAACATGGACGAATTCGCCATGGGTTCCACCACCGCTAACTCATCCATAAAAATAACCAACAACCCACACGACCTATCTCGCTCACCAGGTGGATCATCCGGTGGGTCAGCTGCAGCAGTCGCTGCACACACCGCCATCGCCACTTTAGGTTCTGACACCGGCGGCTCCATCAGACAACCCGCATCTCACTGTGGCATCATCGGCCTCAAGCCATCATACGGCAGAGTATCCCGATACGGGCTAGTCGCATTCGCCTCATCTCTAGACCAAATAGGCCCCTGCTCCAAAACCGTAAAAGACGCCGCACTCATCCTAAATGCCATCTGCGGCCATGACGAAATGGATGCTACCTCACTTCGCGCAGAAACCCCAGACTTCACTGCAAACCTAACAAACGGTATAAAAGGACTCAAACTCGGGCTCCCAAAAGAATACTTCTCGGACCAAATCGACCCAAATATCACAAAAACTCTCAATGTCGCCATAGACATATTAAAAAATGCTGGAGCAGAAATCGTCAACATCTCACTCCCTCACACACAATATGCAGTCGCCACATACTACATCATCGCTCCAGCAGAAGCATCATCAAACCTATCAAGATTTGACGGAATCAGATACGGAAACAGAGCCAAACAAAATAGTAATCTCATCAACCTCTACAAAGACTCCAGATCCCAAGGATTTGGCTCAGAAGTCAAACGTCGCATCATACTCGGAACATACGCACTCTCATCAGGCTACGACCACAAATACTACGAAAAAGCACAAAAAGTCAGAACCCTCATCAGAAATGACTTCACAACTGCATTCCAAACAGTCGATGCTATCCTCACTCCAGTAGCTCCCACCACTGCTCCCAAGCACGGCCTAAATACAGATAACCCACTGAAAGAATACCTTGCAGATACCTGCACCATCGCAGCTAACCTAGCAGGTATTCCTGCCATCTCAGTCCCTGTCGGAAAAGATGAATCAAATTTGCCAATAGGCATCCAGATCTTAGCTCCTCACCTAGGTGAAGACATAATGCTTCAAACCGCACACACTCTAGAACAAAACTTATAAATCACTAATTCGTTAACATTTTTTTAAAATTCTAACAGAATTACTTTGACATCAACTTAATTTTAAATTTTAATAGTATCAACTCAACTAAAATCAATGAAATCTAAAAAAAACCTAACTCGTTTCACATATGAAACCACTGCATTCCAGGGATGGCGTCTCTGCCTGAGCCGACTAGGCACCACATTCACCAAATATTTTTCTGACAAAAAATACGGCAGTGAAAGAAAAGCACTAAAAGCTGCAGAAGCAGCCAGAACTGAACTCGCTGAACTCCTAGACAACTCCAGAAAAATAAACGGGAAACTCAGCCAAACCACTATCAACAAAGCAAAAAAACTACTCAAGAATGTTTAAATAACCTACATTCCTACTATAGATTTTACTCTCTACACTTCCCCATGAAAAAACCTCTATCATTCCAATAGAGGTTTCTTTATGGAGATAAACCTAATACCATTTGAGCTGTTAGAATGGATTGATAGCACAACAAGATAGCAAGAGTAGCAAGGCAAGAGGAAAGCGAATAGTGAACTATACAACTAACGAATAACGAAGCTAATCTTGATATATTGTTTTGCACTTCAAAAAATCAGCTCTGCTGCTGTTTCCAAATATTTTGAAACTACTATCAACCCAGAATAACTGTGAAAATGCTATAACACCAATGAAACAGGTTTTACAGCGTCACAAAAAACCAACATACTGAAAGTTACAGCGCAGTAGAAAGAAGCACAGTGAGCCATACAACCAATGCCTCACAAAACTAATTCTATCTTGTTGGTAGACATAACCCAACATTCCTAACCTGCACCTACTATGCCCCTATCATACCCTGATCCAGCATAAAACGAATCACCGTATAAGATAAATAAAACGCTAACAATATCCCTCCCTCAAAACGGCTCAGACTTTTACGGCTCCACATCATAGGCGAAATAACAGCCAAAAGACCCAACATCACCCCCATATCTAGCCAACTGATATTAGTAGCGGTCAAGGAACTAACCATTGCAGTCACTCCAATCACAGCAAGTATATTAAAAATACATGAGCCCACAGCATTCCCAGTAATAATATCTCCCTGTCCCTTCCTAGAAGCTATTATAGAGGTAGCCAGCTCCGGTAAAGAAGTCCCAAAAGCCAATAACAATAATCCTATAATAGCCTCCGAAATACCAAAATTCTTAGCCACCTCAGAACCACTCGTCACAAGCCATCCAGACCCAAACTTCAATGCCAACAAACCCAAAATAATAAACAACACACTATAAACCATCCCCAACGCCCCTGACTTCTTCGCCTTCTCAATCTGCTCAGGAGAAAAATCGTCAAAACTATCCACATCATCCTCCTTCTTAGACTTCACCAAACAGGAAACTACATAAACCACAACCCCTATAAACAAAATTAATCCCTCCCACCTCACCACCTCGCCATCCACCAACATCAAAACAAATAAAACGCTAGCAACAAATAAAATAGGGATCTCCCTCCTTATAATCTGCCGATTAATCACAATAGGACGTATCAAAGCACCCACACCCAAAATCAACGCTATATTACAAATATTGGATCCAATTATCGTCCCAAAAGCCTGATCAGGACTACCATTCGCATTCGCCTCAATACACACCAACAACTCAGGTGCACTCGTCCCAAAAGCAACCACAGTCAAACCCACCACCAATGGAGAAATACCAACCTTAAGAGATATCTCAGAGGCCCCCTTCACCAAAAACTCAGCTCCATAAAACAGCGCTATAAATCCAGCCAATATAAATAAGTAATGCTCAATCATGTCTAAACACTCAGTAAAGCACATAACCCACCATTGCCACTATTTTCTAAAAAAGAAAAATCTTGAAAATCCACCCTTTAAAACTAGCACATCAATTATATAACGACTAACATCACTGCACAGCAAAAAACACCATCATGATCACAATAACAGATAGCGCAGCAAAAGAGCTCAAAAACATCATCAAAAAGCAGAACAACCAGCAAAACAACGGGCTCAGACTCTCTGTATCAAAAGGCGGCTGCGCAGGCATGCAATACATCATGCAAGTCGAACCAGCCCAAGAAAACGACCAAATCATTGAACACAACGGCGCAAAAGTCTTCCTCTCAGCAGATAGCCTAGACTACCTTAAAGGTTGCGAAATATACTACGAATTCGGCCTCACAGACTCAGGCTTCAAAATCCGTAACCCAAACGCAGCCAGGTCATGCGGATGCGGAACATCATTCGAAGCCGTCGGCGAAGAAGGCTCATACGACCCCGCTGAAGACTGTAAATAAGACCACTTAGCCCATCTCAGTTTTGCAGAAAAAAACAGAAACCTGGGTCAAAAGACTCATCGACAAAAACCCCCCATTCTTCTGGTGGTCACTTGCCATCATGCTCTGCTTCTGCCTAGCCATATTCAGCTGGACAAAAATCCCACCCATCTTCGCAAACCCACACACACCAGAAAACTACAAACTACTAGATAAAATAAATCGACTCGAGCCAATCAAAGCATTCAGCGCACTAGATCCACCCAAAGGAGATAACATCAGCACCAAAAACCTATACTCCAAATTCGGCTCGCTCAACGGCCCAGAACTTCAAGCACTTAACCAAAACCTCCTCAAAAACTACATCACCAACTTCAAACAACAAACCCTCAACACATACATACAAGGTGACTTCCGCGTCATCAAAGCGCGCCCACTTAACGCTCAAGACAGATTCATGAACGGAATCGTCATCAAGACCGAAGCCATGGTCAAAATGAACAAATTCACAGAAGCGCAAGCCTTCCCAGTCTGGGTAGAAATCATACTACCAAACGCTCCAGCAGACGCCGCCAAAAACATCTCCAGAGGAGACCTCCTAGAAATCAACAAAAACCCATTCTTCACATCAGTACTAAACGTCCAAAGAGTAGACAGAAGAGACAACGACCCAATAATGAACTTCACCGTCGTACCTCTCGTCTACGAATCACCATGGAACCCACCGCGTAAAAAAGATAAATTCAACATCTTCCCACCAAAAAAACTCAACCTAGACGCCTCTCTTCCCATATTCAAACTCTGAAACCTATGAAAATCATCTCCTGGAACGTCAACGGCATCAGAGCCGTCCTCAAAAAAGGCTTCGCCGAATGGTTCGCTAATGAACAACCAGACATCCTTTGCATCCAAGAAACTAAAGCTAAACCAGAACAAGTTGAACTCCCACTAGAATTCGCAAACTACCACCAATACTGGAACGCAGCTCAAAAACCAGGCTACTCAGGAACACTCATTCTCACTAAACAAAAACCCATCAACGTAAAAAACGGATTAGGCATACAGCTACACGACAACGAAGGAAGAGTCATCACTGCAGAATACCCAGACTTCTTCCTCGTCACCGTCTACACCCCAAATGCTCAAAGCAAACTAGCCAGACTAGACTACCGCCTCTCATGGGACAAAGACTTCCTCTCATTCCTAACTAACCTAGAAAAAAACAAACCCGTGATATTCTGCGGTGACCTCAATGTCGCCCACCAAGAAATCGACCTAGCAAGACCTAAAGGAAATCACAAAAACCCAGGATTCTCACCAGAAGAACGCGCTTCATTCGATAACATAATAAACGCCAAATTCATCGACTCCTTCAGACACCTCCACCCAGACACTGAAAACGCATACTCCTGGTGGAGCTACAGAGCAGGCGCGCGCGCTAAAAACGTCGGATGGCGCATTGACTACGTCTGCCTCTCCCACACCCTCAAAGACAAACTCAAAAAAGCATGGATCATGCCAGAAATCCTCGGATCAGATCACTGCCCAGTTGCTATCGAAATCACCTAAATCCATTACAACTCATCATGCCAGATATCCCGAAAAACTTTCACTCTCTAGAAACAGATCAGGAATTCAAAACCTGCTGTGACTGCGGAACAGAACTCATCAGCTCCACACAAATGTACATGATCCAAAAATCATTCGCTAAAAACGAATGCGTCATGGAATTTGCCCTCTGCCACAACTGCAAAGAAAAACTAGACGAGCAAATCTCTAACCAATCAAAAGAAGCCATCTACGACTTCCTATTTGATAACTCATCCCTACTCACCACAACAGAAAACCATACATCTCCTAGCCCTATGCTTCAGATAGAAACCTGCTGCATCTGTGCTAAAGATCGTCAGCACTGCCAAGGCTACACATACTCCGGCCTCTTCCTCGGCACTCACCTTATCCCAGGCCCCCTACCCATGATGATCTGTGATGAATGCCAAGGAGATATGCACGAAAACATGTCAGACCACACCAGAGACGTAAAAGATAAATTCTACAAAGAACACTTTCCAGGACCACCAACAGAAGTCGACCTCCCAACAACAAACCCCATGACATTCTAACTCTTCAAAATCTCCGCTATCTCCTCAAGACCTATCAGATTCTCCAAAATAGCATCCCTCCCCATAGTCTTAAGATCCATCGCTGGTATAGACTTAGATAAATCAAAATTTCCAGACTGCGTCCGCCTCAAAGCAGTCAAATGTGCACCACAACCCAAATCAGCTCCTATATCATGCGCATACGTTCTCACATAAAATCCCTTTGAACAATGAACCGTAAAATCAATATCAGGGCTATCAAACGCATTAATCTCATAGCCACTCACACTCACAGAACGTGGATCTCGAGCCACCACTTTACCCTGCCGCGCTAACTTATAAAGCCTAACACCATCCTTCTTAATCGCAGAAACCATCGGCGGAATCTGCTCAAAATCACCAGTATACTTATCAAAAGCCATACGTATATCATCATCGCCTAAACTTGGCACATCCCTCTCCTCATCCACATCACCATCAGCATCCTGAGAATCCGTAGTCACACCTAACCGCATACGCCCCTCATACACCTTACTCTCAGACATCAGCATATCCTGTAACTTAGTAGCCTTATTAACTAACAGCATAAGCACACCAGTAGCCATCGGATCCAAAGTCCCACAGTGACCTATCTTCTTTATCTTCAAGGCCCCCCTCGCAATAGCCACCACATCATGAGATGTCATAGCCTGCGCTTTATCGATGACTAATAAGCCACTTGGTATATCTGCTTGCATAACGTTTTATCAAAAAAAATCTCACTACCCCACATGCCTTCTAACCTCAGCCAGAACCGCACTGCGCACCTCACCTATACTCCCATCCATCCTAATCCCAGCAGCCTTAGAATGCCCACCACCACCAAACACCTGAGCAATCTCACATGCATCAACAGAACCCATTTTTGAACGTATACTCACCCTCACCCCACCATCCATTAACTCCTCAAAAAAAAGAGCCACAGTCACCCCCTGAATACTACGTATCATATCTATCAAATTTTCACTATCATCAGGCTCTAACCCAAGCTCAACTTTAACAGATCGCAAAAGTTGCCAATCAGCCACAACACCATCCTCAGATAACGCCAACGTATTAAGCAGCTCCCTAGTCAAAGCCACTCGCCTATAAGGATAACTATCATAAGTCAACTCATTGATCCGCCCCACATCAAGTCCACGCCCCACCAAATCCGCAGCCATCTCATACGTTGCCCCAGTCGTTCCAGAATACTGGAAAGAACCCGTATCAGTAGATACCGCCACGTATATAGAATCCCTTGCCTCATCAGTCAGCTCAAGCCCTAACTGAGTAATCATCTCATACAATATCTGACCAGTAGCAGGTGATCTAGAATCCACATAATTAAAATCCCCATAACATGGATTAGACTTATGATGGTCTATATTAACCCATAACCCAGCACCCTCCACCATCTTCAACGCATTAACTCCCAACCTAAGCTTATTCGCACAATCAACAGCTATCGCCACATCAATATCCAAAACCTCATCACTAGGACTCATCACTCGCTCAGAACCAGCCAAAAAAGCTAAACTCTCAGGAACCCCATCCTCATTCAGATAAACCACATCCTTACCCATAGCCTCAAGCGTTGAACCCAATGCAACAGTTGATCCAATAGCATCGCCATCAGGCCTTATATGACTCAATATTGCAAATCGCTCATGCCCATCAATAACAGCTAAAATTTCCTCAAAAGTATTCATAAAATTAACCGGGCAAACACCAAAACCATAAACACTAAAGACGATCCTCAGACAATGCCTGCACCTTAGCCTCCACAGCCTCCTTTATAATAATCTCCTTCTGAGCCTCGTTAGCCTTACTCTCCTTGCTTATTGCCACAGCTATCCACCTAAAATCAGAACTATTATCCATCCCCACCTTAACAAGCATCGTCAACGGAACAGCCATCAACATACCCACTGGACCCCATAACCAACCCCAAAATAAAACAGACAAAATCACCACAACAGTAGATATACCAAACCTTCTCCCCAGCAAAGTCGGCTCAATAAAATTACCCAAAAAACCA
Source organism: uncultured Verrucomicrobiales bacterium (assembly GCA_937934595.1). Taxonomy (GTDB): domain Bacteria; phylum Verrucomicrobiota; class Verrucomicrobiia; order Verrucomicrobiales; family Akkermansiaceae; genus Rubritalea. The sequence continues at coordinate 19,700 of CALGZA010000088.1, forward strand.
TTAATTATAATATAACCACCTCCTATAATAGCAGCATCAGGTAAACTCCCATTATTCAACAATGACAACAAAACAGGCGGAATACCAGCTATCACAGAACCTACTGCAGGAATAAAATTAAGCGCAAACGCCAAAATCCCCCACAATAAAGGAAACTCTAACCCCACCTGCCAACACAACAACCCAGCCAAAAGACCCGTCGCCATACTTATCAATGTCTTTATACCCAAATACTTCTGTATATCCTTCGTCGCACTCAGCATCCTCTGTAAATTAGGCCCCTGTGCCTCAAAAATAGCATTAAAACGCCTACCAAACATACGCGCCTCACTAAGCATAAACACCGTCAAAAGCATAATAATAAACGCCGTTCCAATAATAGAAACCAAACGCTGAAGAAGATCTCTCACCCAGTCCCATACATTCTCCCCACTCAGCGTATCCTTAAACAGCTTACCCAGCTGCTCTATCCCCTGACCAGACAGTAACTCCTTCTCACTTACAGGCTCCGTATCATCAACATGACTACTACTTATAACTCCAGCTCTATCAGAGGCATCACCACTAGGAATAACACTAGGAATAACACTAGGCTCACCACCAGGAACATCTCCTGGAACATCATCATTCTCCAAACCACCAGGCGAAGACTCACCAGGCAACACAGGCACATCATCAATAACCGGCTTCCCCTTACCCCACTTCTCATACATCTCAGTCGTAAACTCAACCAACTGATCAGTACGCTTCACCGTCAACGCCTGATACTTAGACTCCCACTTACTCTGAAACTCAGACGTAAGAACAATCCCCAAGAAAACTACACCAGTAAGAAACGCAAAATCAACAATCACCGTAATCAATACCGCAAAAACTCGCGGAACCCCATGCTCCCTCAACCAGTTCGTTATCGGAAAACTTATTGTCGCTATGAAAAAAGCCAACAATATAGGCAAAATAAAATCAGCCGCAAAACGCATTCCAGCTATTACAATCACCAAAGCAGCCAATACCAAAATAATCCGAGACCCCTCAGCCGTCTTCGTAGACTTCACTGACTTAATCGACTTCTCCGCTACCCTGCCTGACTTCTGTTTCTTCATTAATGATCAATCTCTAAGCCAATTAACACCCATCGCTAACTCACTACGTAAAATACTATCATAGCTTTATTTTAAAAACAACATAAACCATGACCATACACAAATTACCCTATATTAGTAAATACTGACTGAACATCAGCATCATCCTCAAGCTTATCTATCATCTCCTCTATCTCCTCTATCTGCTGCTCACTAAACTCCACAGTACTATTCGGAATCCTCTCCAACTTCGCAGAAGTCACCTCCAAATCCAAATCCTCACAAGCCTTAGATAACATCCCAAAACTCGTAAACTCACCATAAGCTACCACCTCATCACCATCACTATCTAACTCCTCCAAACCATGATCAATCAAAGCCAGCTCTACATCATCTAAATCCAAACCCTCCGTCTTCTTAAAAGCAACCACAGCCTTACGAGTAAACATAAACTCCAAACCACCACTATTCATCAACCCACCACCAGACTTATTAAATATAGTCCTTATATTAGAAAACGTCCGCGTATTATTATCAGTAGCACACTCCACCCACAATAAAACACCATGTGGCCCCTTTCCCTCATAATTAATCTCCGCAAAACTCTCAGAATCCTTTGCCGTCGCACGCTCTATCGCCTTCGCTATATTATCCTTCGGCATGTTCTCATTCTTAGCCGTCGTGATCGCCGCCCTCAACTTCGCATTAGACTCAGGATCATCTCCACCCTCTTTAGCTGCCATCGTTATAGACGTCGCCAACTTAGGAAATAACTTAGACATCTTGTCCCAACGCTTCTCCTTAGCTCCCCTTCTTATCTCAAATGCTCTTCCCATAAAATATATATAATTAAAAAATTCTACACCCATCTAACCACCATCAACCACAATATCAAGAACCGATATCTCAATAATCTGCAAACCACTCACTAAATCTTACCAAAAGCCTCCTCTAACCGAGAAACAAGCTCTCCTCCACCCTCACCTCCCACAGATAACCTCAATAAATCCTTAGACACACCACAACCCTCAGCCCACTCCAGCTCATCATAATGCGCTAACATCGTATACGGACAAACCAAAGAAAACTCAGTCCCAAAACTAGGACCCTTAGAAATCCTTAACTCATCAAAAAAACGCCCAGTTCGCTTATCATTCTTTAACGTAAAGGACAATAACCCACCATAACCACCACGCTCAGTCCTTACCTGATGATAAAAATCCTTAGTATCCAAAGACGGATACCACACCCTATCAACCGCATCATGTGAACACAAAAAATCTACAACCTCCTGAGCCACCTCATTCACTCCACCCATTCGTGACTCAAACCCCTTCACCCCCTCATCTAAAACAACCGCATCATGACCATATAATCTACTCCTACTATCACCACAGTCATCATCGAAAAACGACTTAAACTCACCATAATAATGTGAACCCCTCACCAACTGAACACCACCTGCCATCACATTTCCTGAACCAGCCACCCACTTAGTCAAACTAGACGTAACCACATCAGCATAACCCTTCACATCCACATTGTAAGAACTACAAACCGTATCATCAATGACTAAAACAACATCACCAGCATCACACGCAGACCTTACACTCGCCAAATCAATCATCCGAAGCAACGGATTACTCGGAACCTCACAAAACACAGCAGAAAACTCACCCCTCCGTATCCTATTCAAAGCCTCATCAAACAGCTCACCCTCAGCCATAGGCAAAAAAACCACACCAACACCAAAATAATTCTGAACCTTTAACGCATCAACATAAGGAAAATCCAACTGCAAAGACTTCTTCCTAGGAAACAACTTCCTTAAAACCCTATGCACCGCAAACACCGCAGACATCCCACTCTCATACAGATAAACATCACCAGACTCATAACCCCCTATCAACTCCAGCCTCTCTAACAAATCCACACAATCATAATCCCACATCCCACCACCATCCAGAACATCCAATGCCTGCCTACTAGAGACAACCTCCCCAGAATATCGCCAAAACTCCATCCCCAACAAATACTGATCCGCAGGCATAATCAATGCCTGCAACCCCTCATAACTCGCTATCCTCAATGCCGCACCAGAACGCTTCTCTATAAACTGTAACGCTCGCTGAGCAGACTCGCGCGCAGGAAACAAAATCACACGCTCACCATCACCACAAACATCCGCACCACACTTCTTAAACAACCTATCCACCGCAGGATGCAGAAAAAAACGCGGGTAACCACACTGCAACTTAGCCAGAACTCTATCCCTACCCTCCTCATACCCAATCACAGAATCCCAAGTCGGCAAACACACCGATACAGCATGCCTATCATCAGGAATAGGAATACCCAAATCATCCACAGAGGAAGCAGGATTTGTTATGAAATTTCGCACGGCAAAAATACATAGTCACCCAGCATCCATATGCAAGCCTCATCTCGTATTTAAAAACAGAAAATCACACATAAAAATATCCCACAAAATTCACGATTCACCTTCACAGATACCACAAACCATGCTATCCTAACAACAACATTACTCTAAACTATTTAAAAATCATGGCCAATCCTCAACTTAATCTTACGCTCAAAGTCTGGCGCCAAAGCTCCCCATCAGACAAAGGCTCCATTGAAACCTATGATGCTAAAGGCATCCCTCAAGAAGCCTCATTCCTCGAAATGCTAGACATCGTAAACGAACGAATCATCTCTGACGGTGGCATCCCCATACACTTTGACCACGACTGCAGAGAAGGCATCTGCGGAATGTGCTCACTCACCATCAACGGAGTTCCTCATAGCAAAGAAACCGGCATCACCACATGCCAACTCCATATGAGAAAATTCAATGACGGTGAAACCATCTGGATAGAACCATTCAGAGCAAAAGCATTCCCAGTAGTCAAAGACCTCGTCGTAGACCGCAGCGCATTCGACCGCATCATGGCCGCAGGTGGTTACATTGACGTACGCACCGGCTCAGCACCAGACGCTAACTCAATGCCCATCGACAAAAAACTCGCCGATGAAGCCTTTGACGCCGCAGCCTGCATCGGATGCGGTGCCTGCGTAGCATCTTGTAAAAACGGCAGCGCAATGCTATTCGTATCAGCAAAAGCCTCTCACCTTAATAAACTACCTCAAGGAAAACCTGAAAAAAACAAGCGAACACTAGCACTCGTAAGACAAATGGACGCAGAAGGATTCGGTAACTGCACCAACCACTACGAATGCGAAGCCGTCTGCCCTAAAGAAATCAGCGCAGACAATATCGCCAAACTAAACCGCGACTACGCCATAGCAATCGCCAAAGAAGCGCTCACCTAAACATCAACACCGTCCCCTCCCCAAATAGACCAAGCTCAGGCTCAAACCTGAGCTTTTTTATTCACAAAAAACCAATTACCAAAACCCAAGAAAAAATAACAACTAAATAACAACATTAAAAATAACGCCAAAACCATTGGAAACACTAACCTCACAGCCCACATAAAAAATAAAACCGAAAAAAAATATCACTTTTCATCCTCATAAACCTAATAAACTTCCAGTCAGCTTCGTAAAATAACTCGTAACAGCAAAGTTAAATAAAACTTAACATAAACACTAAAATACAACAATTATGAGTCTACACGCACAACTATCACCTGAAGCCCAGGCGAAGCTAGATGCTCAGAAGAGAAATTCAACCATCTCCTCTTTCATCATCGCGCTTCTCGTCTGCGCACTTCTCGGAGCTATACTATACTTCATCTCTCTATCACCATTCTTCAAAAATAACGAAGACATGGTCACCTACTCACCCGGCAGTGAAACACCAGATAAACTTCCTAAACCAGAAATGAACAGTGAAGTTGAGAAGAAACCTTCTTCCCCTTCTTCTAGCATGGCTAAAGTAATCGCTGCAGCAGCACCCTCTGCCATAGCAGTCCCAGTTCCAGATCAAGTCGTAACCGAACCATCTCTAGATTTTGGTAACGGAAATGACTTCGGTGACGGATGGGATAACGGTGACGGCGCCGGTGGCGGCGGCGGCGGTGGTGGATGGGGAATTCCATCTGCAATGCAAAAGCGTTGCACAGCTAAAGACCGTATTGACAGACTCGTCAAAGAAGGCGGTAAAAAAGAATACGAAGAACAAGTAGTTTCAGCTCTCAGATGGCTCAAGAACACCCAGTCTGATGACGGCTCATGGACAGCACAAAACAAGCCAGTCGCCATGACAGGACTTGCGCTACTTGCTTACCTCGGTCACTGTGAAACACCACAATCACCAGAATTCGGTCAAACCGTAGAAAAAGCAATCTACTACCTTATCTCTAATAGTAAGAAAAATGGTGGCCCACTCGCTACTAACACTACTGACAGGCACTGGTGCTATGAGCACCCTATCGCCACCTACGCTCTTGCAGAAGCTTACACCCTATGCAAACAGTTCAAAATATCTGTCCCCGACCTCAAAGAAACAGTTGAAACTACTGGTAACTACATCATCGGC